>JAJZCA010000230.1 GCA_021798735.1 Acidobacteriota bacterium
CTTCAGCACATCCTCATCCACAATCCGAGAGAACACGGCCCGAGACACCAACATTCCGCAGAACGCGCCGATCGCCGCGAGCCCCACCACGCCGCGACCAATCCACAGCGACGGAATCAGGTAGAAAAGCGAGGACGCGACGACAAACGCCAGGAAAACGGCCAGGATCAGGCGGACCGCCAGCCCCACAAATCGGGCCCGCTGCCGGGCGCTGTACATGCCGAAGGCCAGCAAACAGACGACCATCACGGCGCTGAACACCAGCGCGCGTGGCCACAGCGCTCCGTTCGGATCCGGCGCCTCAGGCATCGCGCCCAGCGTGCCATGGAAGCGCAAAAGCGCCGCCCCGTACACGGAGGCAAAGAACACCACCGCCTCGGCGCCCGCCAGCAGCGCGATCGAAACGTAGACGTAGTGCCCAAAGACTCGGATCCGCAAGGCGTCCTCTCTGATTGATTCTTGATGAAACGACCCGGCTGCCAGGCGTGCCGCACACAGTGTGCCCCGCTACCCGTTCCGGCCGATCCGGCGGCGATTTTAACGGCAAATGTAAAATAAATCCGCGACCGCCGCGTGCGCGGGATCACAGTCGCAGAAAGCCGTCGGCGTCAGGATTTCCCGACAGGGGTAATGTTGCGCTGTGCCGCGCTCACCGCGCCCGCGTAACGGGCGATCGTCGCATCGACCCGGGCTTCGATCTCACTAAACCAATCGGCATCCGCGCACTCGCGCCATTTTCCGGTACGCACTGGACTGACCAGGGGCACGAGCGGCTCGACGTCCACCTCAGGCATACCCGCAGTCTCCAGGATCTTGCGAATAGTGCCGCGAGGATCACCAATCAGATCCTCAAACCGCAGGGACAGTTCCGCGTACCGCTGCCCGAACAGATAGGAGAGCTTCCACACCTGGTAATAGAGCTCATAGGCGAACGTATCGTCGTTCAGCGAAAGGAACGGAAACGTCAGACGCAGGTCACGGGCCCACCGTAGAAGATAAAACCCGTCATATGCTTGGAATTCCCGAAGACGGCACTGAGCCGCCGACTTCGCCGCCTCCTGGAGCGTCGAACACCACTGATCTCGGGGGTGACGGAATATGTGGATGATCGGAACATCGGGAAACCAGGCCCGCAGCCAGCCCAACCGGAAATCCACCTCATTGAACTGCAGCACCGGCCGACCCGGTGCGCGCTCGATCATCGTCTCGATATACTTCTGCATCGGCGCGTCGTAAGACGCCCCCGACATGTACAGCCGACGGAACTTCCAGTCTTCTTCGAAGTACTGCCCCAACTCAGCGAGGTTATCGTACTCCGTCCAGTAGTCAGAGACGCCCAGGTGCGTCTGATCAACCTGCGCCCCCCTCCCTGCTAGATCAAACCAGCGTCGCTCGTTGAATGGCTCGTAATAAGACGTAACGCCGCTAACGTGCCGGAAGATATTCCAAATCAACGTGCTGCCACTGCGGAAACGACCAGTCACAAAAACCGCCGCCCTTCCCGAAGCGCCCACGAAATCCGCATGCTGAGCAGCCCTACGCGCCACATCGGCATACGGTATTGACGGCTGCTTTCCAAAATCAAACTCATCTGATATCACAACACCGTTCGACTGACGGCACACTTCTGAAAAAATAACCGCAACCTCATCAATCGCCACAAAGCGGCGCAGAATGGCAATCAAAGCAGATCTCAAACACTTTCTAATCACAACTATCCCTTGAAATGTGCACATTCACCATTTTGCAATCTCACTTCGCCACCACACCATACCCGATTTTCCTGCCACCCTCACACCCTCAATGCAATGCCTCAATCGAAACTATGCATTTTCAGCGCCAACCAAGCGTCATTTTCAAACAAAAACGAGTAAATCAACTTCCAAGCAATCATGAACTAGACACGAAATTCTAAAACAAGAACTCCACGCTGCTCACTCAGCCCCTCCCTCCATCCCCTGCCACGCCTCTCTTCCATGTGAATTACATTGGAAAGAAAGAACCACTTAGCCATTGCGCCACTCGAACTGTCCTTCTACGCATCGGAACCATTCCTGACTACGGAAAAACACATATCCGGCTCCTCGCCCGACGCCTGCGAGAAACCGAGACGCGCACCAGTCAAAAACGCAAGCCAACCAAACTGACGCACGAAGATCAATTCGACCGTCGAGTTCAACACGGCGGCCCGGCAATAGACCTCGTAAATTCTGGCATCCCGAACCCCAAACATGCTGGCCTAGCGGCATCATCGCTCTAATCGCGCGAATGAACGACAGATGCGCAGCCGGAATTAACCGAGGACCAAATGAAACACCCACTTTGAACGGCTGTAGCTGGATGGATTTTCAAACAGACTGCGCTCACCTCCCACTCTCCGACGCTCGCATCACACGACTGGTCTTCGAGACGCCGTTTGCGAAGCCCCGCACGCCCACGCGCCAGCGCAACATTACCGTCGCGCTGTAAACTCATCGTACAGAGAACTTGGAACTCTCGACCCAATTTATCCCGAAACGGCGGGCTACATCTCGCAATTAATACTGTACCCACGAGATTGGGTTCTGGCGCTATGCATAGACGAACAGAACTAGATAGCGCTTTAATCTAGCGCAACGAATTTTGAAGATGATGCCAGGAATCGCGGCGTCGCACTCAGATGACTCAAGCCGCCAAAGCATCATCAAGTTATTTGCAACCCTAAATATCGCCACCGTTAAGACTATCGCAAAGATGCCTCCTCAAAATAAAGCCAAGCTCGCCAACAGCGTTCTGCGCGCTTCTGCAAGCAATACGGTAGCCCGGCATAAGCACGAGATCCACCAAATGACAAACGATCACCGAATGCACGAACACCGGTCGGCGAGGAACTATTTTTGCATTCCACGCGCGCCTCCACACACCCCCAAGCCCATTTCCGAAGCTCAACTAGGTCGAAACCAGTTCGCCGCGCTTTCCCATAGACAGCTTAACGCGGCACTCATCGGCTTGCTCAATAAATCTAGCAGCCCATCCACGGACACCTCGCCACCCACAACCACTTCGCCAAGACCTTCGTCTGGACCGAAACCGCAGAAGCAATTCACAGAACCATCATGCGACTCTACATGTAAACTTCAAACGGTAGACACCCGCAACTCCCGCCTCACGCCGTCATTTCACCTGAACATTTGCTGGCGCAGTTGGAGACACCGTGAGCGGATTCACCCGCCATTCCTCTACAATCATATTTCCATAACCATAACTATTTGACGAAAATGTTCCATAAAGAACGCTTGTCGCCGGATCGAAAAAGAAACTTCCCGACCCTGGAAGTCCGACGCAATTATTCACAGCATTTCCCGCTAATCGCCAATTCGGAAAGCTCCAAAACGCGTAAGGAGTAATGCTATAAACCGGAATCTTTCCTTGATGCGCCGCATAAAGTTCGCTCAGATCATACGCCGTGACTTGTACCCGAACGTAGTTCTCAGTATCTCCTCCAACAGCCGTATCGTTCGCTCCACTGGCATTTGGATAACATCCTGTCCCTCGCGCCGCTGATGGTCCGTACTCATGTACACTGATAAAGATCAGCGAACGGCTTCCCGGAACTATAAATCCATAACCCATTGGACCATCGTATTCACTGAAATAATTGTCACCTACAGGGTTGACCACAATTGCAGAAGAACATCCTGCCGCAGGGCAGTTCGTAAGAGATGGAAAGCTTGAACAACCGGTCACGCCGTAGTTGCAGGAATACAGATTATCCGGGACATTTGGATTTCCATTTGTCAAATGAACCAGCCTCTTTTCTCCATCACTAAATGTTATTTGGTAAGCGCCATCTCCTGCAACCGAGTCGCACCCAGCAAATCCCGCCGAAAGAAGCACATGAGTGTCGCCGTTTGTTGGCGCTGCAGCCAGGCTGGTGGCACACCCGCCCGTCCCGGACAACGGAAAAGGACCTGAAAAATTTCGGTACTGCAACATGTAAGAACTCGGCTCTCGAGGAGTCACACCGCCATAGTAATAATCAAGAGATTCACTGACCGGAATAGACCCTCCTGAAGAACTATACGCCGCACAATCGAACGTAGCGAAGCCAAATCCGTTGACAGAGTTTGACTCGATCGCGAGGTACGGACCACTCGCCTCATAACACGGCCCGCCTAGGTATGGCTGCCAAATCGCAGGAACAACTCCTAATGTTCCGGCAAAATATCTCTGAGTACATCTTGCGGGCACGCCATTCAGACAGGGAGCTGACGCGGAATTGATGCTCCCCCAACTCGCGAGGCTCTCGTCAGCACCCAGCAAGAAGCCGTTTGCGCCATTTTGCGTATCAAAAAACGGCGCAACAGAGACGTACAACTTATTCGCGTAAACAAGAGAGCCTAGGTATACGCAATAGGTACTAGAGGTCGCTTGTCCACAATTTAGAATTGGAGGCCCACTACCACCACCCGGCAACACCGGACTCTGGATTACTGTTGCCGTACCATTGGAGCCATCATAAGTAGGCACTCCGACAAGCGCGGGTATAGCGATTTCGCCGATTCCGGTTGCGTGATTCGTTCCAGAGTCATAATAATATGTTCCCGTCAAATACATGTCTGATCCGTTAACAGACATGGCCGCACCTCCGTATGCGAACTGCCCGTTTCCAGAACCTTGTGGCACCTTAAAAGATCCAAGAAACGTCAACGAAAAATTGCTCGACTGAACAAGTGGCAAACTAAGTGGGTCTTGCGTCGCCCCCGCCGCGTTTGCAACCTGCGAACCGCCAAAACCGACCACCATAAACGTCAAAATGGCGAACCCAAAAGCCTTGAACTTTTTCACGCCACTCTCCTCAAATGACCCGGCGTCATTCTATGACTCTGCAGATGTTCAATTTCCCACACAACTCTACCCGCAAAAGTACGCTCTCTATGACCATCCAACCGCAAATTCCCCCAGGAAATTCATCCGACGAACTCTTGTCACTGTCATGACGAAGCGGTGGCTCGGGTCGTTCGGACAGATTTCCGGACGGGATAAGTGGACGACCCTGCTGAGTTGATTAAACACGGTAACGGTTCGCTGTTCAACTCTTGATCTTGAATTCTACATCTCCGGGCTCTTCTCCTTACGTCGGCAAAGCCGTGATGCAGTCTGCCGCCTTCGGCGGCAGAAGTCCGCGCCCGAAAGGAACGCGGGCATCGCTGCGTCTGACGGTCTGCTGCTGCGCTCATGAGGGGTTTTCAGGCCGCGGCTGCAAGATCGTCGGCACGGCCGGCGAAGTAGATCTCATCGGGCGTCCGGTAGTCGAGCGACTGATGCAGGCGGCTGCGATTGTAGGTGTCGAAGTAGGCGGTGAGCTGTTGCCGAGCCTCGCGTCCGTCGCGGTAGGCGTGAAGATAGATCTCTTCGTATTTCACCGATCGCCACAGCCGCTCGATGAACACGTTGTCCACCCAGCGACCCTTGCCATCCATGCTGATGCGGCAGCCGGTGGCCTTCAGCCGATCGAGCCAGTCCCTCGAGGTGTACTGCGCGCCTTGGTCGGTATTGAAAATCTCCGGGGTTCCGTAGCGGGCCAGCGCCTCATCCAGCGCTGCCAGGCAGAAGTCCGTCGTGAGCGTGTTCGACAGCCGCCAGGCCAGCACCTTGCGGCTGAACACATCCAGGATGGCAGTCAGGTAGAGAAACCCGTGCGCCATCGGAACGTACGAGATGTCGGTGGCCCAGACCTGGTTCGGCCGGTCGATCGAGACCCCCTCGAGCAGGTACGGGTAGATCGTCCCTTCTCGGGCGGGGATGCTCGTGCGCGGCTTGCGATAGCGCGCCTCGATGCCCATGCGGCGCATGAGCGTGGCGACGTGCAAGCGGCCCGCCTCCAGGCCCTCTCGAGCAAGCTGCCGGGAGATGCGTCGCGCGCCGTAGTACGGGTACTTCAGGTGCAGCTCATCGATCCGTCGCATGAGCCTCAGGTCTTCCTCGGGCACCGGACGCGGCGTGTAGTACACGCCGGTCCGGTTCAGGTCCAGAAGCTCGCACTGCCGCGTCACCGACAGCTTCTCGCCCCGATCGATCATTTCCGTCCGCTCGGTCCGGGGAAGCGACCGAGCGCATGCGATAAAAAATCGCGTTCCACCGTGAGCT
>JAJZCA010000006.1 GCA_021798735.1 Acidobacteriota bacterium
GGCGAGCCGTTCTCTGGTGCGTCCCCACGGCGCCTCCAACGCAGAAGTAATACGCATCGACCATCTTTCCGTCATGCTTGATCTTCTTGCCCTCGATGCCGATGTCGGCAATCCAGTGCTGGCCGCAGCTGTTTGGGCAACCGGTGACATTCACCTTCAGTTGCTGATCGAACTCCGGAACACGCTGCTCCAACTCTTCCACCAGCCATCGCGTGAACCCTTTTGTCTCTGTGATGGCGAGTTTGCAGAATTCAGTTCCCGTGCAGGCAATGGCGCCGCGCCAGAAATTTGAACCTTCCACGCGCAGTCCTGTCGCTTCCAGTTCCTTCCGCAGTTCACCTGTTTTTGCGTTGGGGATATTGATCAGCAACAAATTTTGCATCACCGTCAATCGCACGTCGCCGCTGCCATATTTCTCCGATAGGGCCGCCACATCCGCAAGCTGGTCGCCACTGAGACGTCCCCGTAATACAGATGCGCCAACATAACTGAGGCCCGGCTGTTGTTGGGGATGAATGCCGACATGGTCGCGAAAAACATCGTTCGGCAACTCTTCTTCCGCCGCAGGCTCAAGACGATATCCCAGCCTCGCTTCCACTTCGGCCAGAAATCGATCCGCGTCCCATCCCTGCTTCAAAAACAAATATTTCAACCGCGCACGGTCGCGGCTTTCGCGCAGCCCCTGCTGATCGCGGAAGATTTCCGTCACTACATGAACGACCGGCACCACTTGATCTGGACGCAAAAATGCATTTAGACGGACACCGAGATGCGGCTCATTCGAAAGTCCGCCGCCGACGCGAATGGAATATCCGGCTTCATCCTTCCCGTTCGTTGTTCTCCGAACCGCCGTCAACCCAACATCGTTGATCTCTGGATAGCTGCACCAGGATGGGCATCCGGTAATTGAAACTTTATATTTTCGCGGCAAGTTGTAGAAATCCGGATTCGCTGTCAACAGTCCTGCCAGCTCGATCGCCAGCGGAGAGGCGTCCGCAATTTCGTCTGCGGCGATCCCCGCCAGCGGGCATCCGGTCACATTCCGCGAGACATCGCCGCATGCGCCCTTCGGCGACAGCCCCACGCCGGCAAGCACGTCGACAATTTCCGGCAGCGATTCAATGGTGAGCCAGTGCAGTTGAATATTCTGGCGCACAGTGATGTCGGCAAGATTGCGCGCATGCTGCCTCGTCAAATCCGCAATGGTGCGCAACTGGCGCGAACTTAGAATTCCGTTCGGCACGCCAATCCGCATCATGAAATATTCGGTTGTTTTGCCTTCGCCGCCCTTGCCGCCGGTCACTCCAACGCCGTCGCCCTGGGTATAAATTCCCCACCACTTGAAGTAGGCAGATGCCCACTCCGGCACCACGCTGCTGCGACCCTGCCGGGCAAACTCGCGCACCTCATTGAAAAATTCCCAGGGATTTTTCTCGCGCTTCAGGCGCTCCATCCGCTGCGCCGCTGTTTCCTTCACCGCGGGCGGAGTCGCCACCTCGAACGTCGTCGAATCTGTCATTGTCCATCCTGCAATGTAGTTAGAGGAGAGGCGTTCGTCTCCGTGAATGTGTGAATGCCGCATTCAAGTTTCCGGCCCGACCAACGCCCGGAGCGCGGGTTATTCGAATCTTCCGGAATCGACGTGCAGGGTTCGCAGCCTATGCTGGAATAGCCCTGATCGTACAGAGGAAGATATTCAATCTGATGACGCGAAATGTAGCTCCACACCTGCTTGAAGTCCCAATCCGCCAGTGGACTCACCTTCAATAAACTTTTTCCTGTCGGCAGCACATGAGGTTCCAGCTTGCGAAGATTCTTTCGCGTTGGCGATTGCTCGCGCCGCAGACCCGTGAACCAGATGTCGTACGGCTCCAGCCCTTGCATTAATGGCGCAACCTTACGTAAGCTGCAGCAGCGCGAGGGGTCAGTCTGATTCAGAATGCCGAAGGCGGATTCCTGATCCGCGACCGACTGTTTCGCCTGCAGCGACACAAGATTCAATCCCCATTCCTGCACCATCCGGTCGCGATAGGCATACGTTTCCTTGAAGTGATATCCCGTGTCGAGAAACAGAACCGGAATGTTCGGCGCGATCTGTCGCAGTTGGTGCAACACGACCATGTCTTCAATCTGAAAACTATTTGTCAGGCAAGCCTTTCCTTCCAGATGCAACACCTGTTCGACGAATGCATCCAGTGCGAGAGTTTCCGCCGCGTCACGATCGATGTCAAAAGTTTTCATCGGCCCTCCTCCGGGCGTGCAATCCGCAAGCCCTCGACCCATGCGACGATCTGCTGCAGCAGCGAAGCATCGTCCGCATCGCGGCTCAGCGCGTCCACATGCAGAATGCGATCCGGCTGAATCGTGGAAGTCAGCAGATGTTTCTTTTGCTCCAGGGCTTGATGGCTGGAATACAAAACAATCATTCCTGCCGAGTAGAACCCGCGCACAAGGCCCTCGCTCCACTCCCCCGGATGTTGTGAATCGTCGATAATCACCACATGAAACCCTTTTTCAAACAATGCGCGTTCCAGCGGCGCAGCCAGCGATGACCCCGCTCCCAGCCACACTGCACCAGGATGGTGCCCACTACGATGGACTCTCTCCGAAATGGCCACAGCAGCGGTCTGCAACGGTTCCGCAGGCTTCTCGCCCTGCGATCCCACATCGGCCAATTTGGGATCGCTTCGCCGAGTTGCCTTCTCAAGATTCTCCGTGATCATGCCGGCGCCGACAGTGGCGTTGGTCAACGGATCGATCAGAATGAAGCTGCCGGAGTTGCGGTTTTGCGAATACAGGTCGAACGACAGATTTCGCGTCGCTTCAAACTCCACAATGCCGATGTCATTCAGGCCCAGTTGCGAAGCCAGCGAACTCTCCATGGTATTCACATCAATGCGACTGCGAACCTTCGTCGCCTGCACTCGCACTTCATCCGTAACCTGACGCATGATCCATCTTTTGTGCAGGTCGAGCGGGGTGGCATGCAGCCATACGACGTTGGCAGCGAATTTCCGCGCGATGTTCGGCAAGCCCTCTTCTGAAACCAGCAGATCGCCTCGGCTCAAATCCAGTTCATTTTCCAATTGCAGCGTCACGGACGATCCCGTGCCGGCCTCCGGCAGCGCCCCGTCGAACGTAACGATGGAGCGAACGCGCGTCTTCTGCTTCGAAGGCAGCGCCACTACGCGATCACCCGGACGCACGGAACCGGCAATAATCTGCCCCGCAAATCCGCGAAAACTGTCGTCCGGTCGAATCACATATTGCACGGGAAAACGGAAAGCTTCCGGACTGTTCGAATCCGCAATGGGAATTTCTTCCAGATACTCCAGCAAACTGGGACCGGTGTACCAGGGAATCTTCGCACTGCGGGTCACGACGTTTTCGCCTTCGAGAGCGCTGATCGGAATGCAATGAATCGTCTGCGCTCCGGAGGGAGAAATCTGCAGCGCCAGCTCCTGCAAATCGGCTTCCACGCGCCGAAACACTTCTTCCGAGTAGTCGACAAGGTCCATCTTGTTCACGGCTGCAATAATGTGCGGAATGCCCAGCAGCGCCGCAATTGTGGCATGGCGGCGCGACTGCGGCAACACGCCTTTGCGTGCGTCGACCAAGACCACTGCAGCGTCCGCGGTGGAAGCGCCGGTTGCCATATTGCGTGTGTACTGCTCATGCCCCGGGGTATCGGCGATGATAAATTTGCGCCGCGAAGTGGTGAAGTATCGATAGGCAACATCGATGGTGATGCCCTGCTCGCGCTCCGCGCGCAAGCCATCCGTCAGCAGGGAGAAGTCCATCGGCCCAGTGGAACGATTCAGCTTGCTCTGCTGGATCGACTGCAACTGGTCCTCGTAGATCGCCTTTGAATCGTAGAGCAACCGTCCAATCAACGTGGACTTGCCGTCATCGACGCTGCCCGCCGTTGTAAAGCGCAGCAAGTCGCGCTCCAGATGCTGCGAAAGAAATTGCTCGAAAGTATGGTCCGCGTTCGCGCTATTTGCATGGGGATGCATTAGAAATAGCCCTCGCGCTTCTTCATTTCCATTGAGCCTTCCTGGTCGTGGTCGATGGCGCGGTTTTCCCGCTCTGAACGATGGAAACCGAACATCTCTTCGATGATCTTCGGCAGAGTATCGGCCGTTGAAGCAATGGCGCCGGTGCACGGCACGCAACCGAGCGAGCGCATGCGTACCGTCCGCCGCTCCGTTTTTTCTCCGGGAAGCAGTGGGATAGGCCCCTGCGTCAGCAGAACCGATCCGCCACGCACAACCACTTCGCGTTCCTTCGCAAAGTACAGTGGCACAATAGGAATGTTCTCTTTGTAGATGTAGAGCCAAACGTCCAGCTCGGTCCAGTTCGACAACGGGAAAATACGGATATGCTCGCCCTTGTCAAGTTTGCCGTTGTAATAGTTCCACAACTCCGGCCGCTGATTGCGCGGGTCCCACTGCCCCGCAGCATCGCGAAATGAATAGATGCGCTCTTTGGCGCGAGACTTTTCTTCATCGCGTCGCGCACCGCCAAAGGCTGCGTCGAACCCGCCCTCCGCCAGCGCATCCAGCAGGGAGCGCGTCTTGAGTAGGCCGCAGCACTTCTGCGTTCCCAGGGCGAACGGCGTAGCGCCTTCGTCCAGCGCCTGCTGATTTTTATGCACGATCAGTTCCGCGCCCACTTCCTTCACATACCGGTCGCGAAACTCAATCATCTCTGGAAACTTGTAGCCGGTATCCACATGCAGCAGAGGAAATGGAATCTTCCCCGGGTAAAATGCCTTTTGCGCCAGGCGCAGCAAGACAGATGAATCCTTGCCGATGGAATACAGCATCACCGGAGCCGCAAAGCTCGCAGCCGCTTCACGGAGGATATGGATACTCTCCGCTTCCAGCATCTCGAGATGGCTCAATCGCGGCACAGATGGCAATCCTTCCACGCTAAAAGCGGGAAGTTCATCGCATTCCTCTTCGTATAGATATTGTGTCATTGGCAGTCCTGTTCCCTTTCTTGTCGGCTGCTGAACGGGTGGGAATTCTGCCAAAATAAAAAACCCACCTGAGCGGCTCTTCCGTCGGTGGGCGTCTGATTTGGGTTACTACAAAGCTTTTCAGCTTTTTATGCTACCCCGACCCTGCAGAAGGCATGGAATTGTGTCCGCATGGTACACACGCAACACAAACAGCCCATTCTGGTGGTCGAGAAGTTCATCACTGACATTCACTCTAAAGGTTTCTGCCGCCAAACGTCAAGAAGAAGATTGAGCGTGAGTCGTGGATCCACTTCTGGGGGGAGCGCAATGCGCCTCAACGTAATCGCAAAAGCTCTCCCTCCCCCAACCCTTTCAATCCAATCTAAGAGTGTCCCGGCTTCCGCGAGCATCCGTCCGAAACAGGGGTCAATCTGTCTCTTTACAATGTGGGCTGCGCTCATAAGGTACGTACACCGGCTCCCAGATATTCGCAAATAGTTCGTGCGCCAGGCTATCTTCATCCGTAATCTGCGCCTGACCATCCTGAATCGCCTGCCTGCCGACGGCCTGGGCGATCAAGCGACTGAGATGGCGCGAATCCGAAAGCGATGGCAGAAGATTTGCCTTCTTGTCCTTGTGGGTGGGAACCAGACGCGCCAATTCCTTCGCCGCTGCCATGATCATCGTATCGGTGACGCGTCTGGCTCTGGATGCAATGATTCCGAGAGCCAGACCGGGAAATATGTAGGAGTTATTGGGCTGCGCGATGGGGACCTTATTCCCCCCATATTCGACCGGTTCGAACGGGCTTCCGGTACCGATCAGCGCCCGCCCTTCTGTCCAGTTCGCCAGATCGTGAGGAGTGGCTTCGCTGCATGAGGTGGGATTCGAAAGCGCAAAGATGATGGGCCGATGCGTGTGTCTTGCCATTTCGCGAACTGCGTCCTCAGTGAAAGCCCCGTGTTGACCGGACACTCCGATCAGGACCGTAGGCCTGGCCTGGCGCACAACATCCAGCAGTGGTATTTCCCCATTTGCAGGTTTCCAATCCCGCGCTTCCTGTTCCTTGCGGGCGTAGGGTAGCTGCTCGGGCCGCACATCTTTGCCGTTTTCTCTAACCAGACCGTAACGATCGACAGCGTAGAAGCGACTGCGAGCATCCTCTTTCGGAATGCCTGAGTCGTGCATCAGTTGCACCAACATATCGGCGATCCCGATGCCCGCTGTCCCGAAGCCGAATACAACGATCTTCTGCTGCTCGAGCGGCACGCCCGTAACGTTAATAGCAGAAAGTAGCGTCGCAGCCGTCACAGCCGCTGTGCCTTGAATATCGTCGTTGAACGTGCATAGCTGGTCTCTGTAGCGGGCCAGAAGTCGAGCGGCATTCGAGCCGGCAAAATCCTCCCATTGCAGCAGTACGTGCGGCCAGCGTTTCTTCACGCTGTTGACAAAAATATCCACGAAAGCGTCGTACTCTTCGCCGCGAACCCGATGCTGCTGCCATCCAATGTAAATTGGACTCTTCAACCTTTCCTCATTGTCTGTGCCGACATCGAGAAGGACCGGAAGGCAATGCTCCGGATGAATGCCGCCGAGCGCCGCGTACAAGGCCATCTTCCCGATCGGGATACCCATGCCCCCCGCCCCCTGATCGCCCAACCCCAGAATCCGTTCGCCATCGCTGACCACAATACACTTCACGTCATCGTAACGAAAATGACTCAGTATCTGACCAATACGATCCTTATTTGGATAGCTGAGGAAAAGACCGCGTGGCTTTCTCCATATCTCGCTGAACCGCTGGCACCCTTCCCCCACAGTCGGTGTGTACACCAGAGGCAACATCTCTTCGATGTTGTGCAGCAACAGAGCATAAAACAGCGTCTCGTTCGCATCCTGCAGGTCGCGTAGAAAACTGTATTTGTGGAAGGAGCTTGACTGCTGGCGCAGCGCTTGAAGCCTCCGCTCAATCTGTTCCGCCAGGCTGCCCACATGCGGCGGCAATAAACCGTGCAGGTGAAATACATCGCGTTCGTGATCCGAGAAGGCCGTTCCCTTATTGAGGCGCGGAGAATTGATCAGGTCATACCCTGAAAGGGAAATCTCGTAGGTCTTGCGGCTTGCTGTCTGCTTGGCTTGCTCGTCCACTTCGATTGCCTTCTGAATCCAATGTACCTGCAGCCTCGCTTCGCAACGAATGGCTCTACGGAATTGCGGGAGATTTCCTCAGAATCGAGACACAGCGTGCCTGGCTACGACGCGCCTTTTTGCAGACTCTCCACGCTAAGATCCTTGCTTGGCTCCAACCATGCTGCGTCGTCTAGGGAATCGGCAAAACGTTTCCTCCCCGCATTGCGAATCTCTGTATCGGAAACTTTGACCAGCGGCGTATAGCAAGGATGATGGGATTTCTTGTACGGGTTGTTGCGAGCGGCGTTGTAACAGCAAATCATCGACCAGCGCGGATTGTCTGAGCGATTCCGATCCGAGCGATGTAGCAGATTGGCATGGAAGAACAGCACGTCCCCTGGCTCCATCTCGACATAGACCAGATCCAGTCGTTTCAGCGCCTCGTTCACCCGCTCCATGTCCGCGCCTGCCTGATCCCCTGTGGTCACATGATCGATGCGTCCCAGTTCGTGCGATCTCCGGATCACCTGCATACAGCCATTCTCTTTGTTCGCGCGATCAATCGCAATAAAAGCACTCGTCAGCAGCGGAAATAGCACGCCATTCCGATACCAGTACCCATAGTCCTGATGCCAGGCCCAGGCGCCGCCCACTTTGGCGTCCTTCATAATCATTTTGGAGTGGTAGTGGTAGACCTCACCCTCCAGCAGCTTCTCCGCCGTGTTCACAATGGATTCGCACCGCGCAACTGCACCGTAAATCGTATCCGTAGGATGGTTCCACAACGACAGCCGGACGGTCCCGCCTTCTCCATCGGCGCGCCCATAGGAGTGCTGATCCAGCACGCGATCCTCCCGCGCCGTCCTGCCCAGCAACCCGATCTCATCCGTGTCCAGCATGTTCCTGACAAGAACGTAGCCGTCTTCCTTGTATGAACGTGCTTCCTCATCGCCGATCGCACCCTTTGCCATTGCATTACCCTCTTTCTCCCGCTGGATACTACAGGGCTTTATCCGTAACGTGGGCAAGCGTCGTATCTGGAACTCCCCGGCTCAGCGAGCAAGTGAAATTATCGACATTCTGCAGCGAAAAAGTCGGCGCGCCCGGCCCCTTCTGCGCTTTTATGCGAAGAAAATCCGCATCCTTGACGTCGTCCAAAACAAAACCAGGCCGCGCATCCGGTGCAATCGAAGTAATTTCAATATGACTCATGTCGATGTTCTCGACGTGACGCAGATAAAATCCCTGCGCCGGCGTCACTCCAAACATCGTGGGCTCCGGGTATCCATTTTCCATTTCCGGCAGGCGCAATGCGGCCTGCTCTCGCGTCCCACCGCCCTGGTGCTGAATGAATACATCGCTGATCTTGATGTCTTCCATCGCGCGACCTGGAATACCGCTAAGAATGGAGCATTGCTGGGGCGCTACGTTCGACGCGACAACATTGCTGATCAAAACCCTTCGCAGTTGACCGATCGGAACATTTGCCGGACCGCGCATTCTAGCGCCCAGCCGCAGAAAAATAGGAGCGCTAACGATATCGCGCATAGTGATGTTCGTAATCGCAATGTCTTCCAGCAGTGCTCCATCCACGGTCTCCAGCGCCAGCCCGTGGCAGCCTTCAAAGATGCAGTTCGAGATGGCAATGTTCTTGAAGCCGCCATTCGATTCCGTCCCCATCTTGATGCGGCCAATGGGAGAACCTTTCACCCCGGCCGGAAATTTCTTCAGCGTTCCGTCCAGCAAACTTCCCAGCTCGTACGCTCCCGTCACGTAACAATTTGAAATGGTGACATTTTCCGTGGCGCGCGCATAGCCCAGCGCAAAGGAACTCTTCGGAACAATCGCATCGTCCCAGGGAGAATTCACGGTGCAATTCGACACGCGAACATTGCGGCAGCAATCGATATCCATGCCGTCCCGGTTCGTATCGATGGTCAGGTTGTCGATGGTCAGGTTATCGACGCCGGTCACTAAGATTCCGAACCATCCGCCCTGCAGAATCGAAAAATCCTTCATGAAAACGTTGTGGCAATTCTTCAGCGCAATGGACTTGTTTGCTCCGCCGCGCGGTTCCATGCGGGTGTGATCGTGGCTCGACCAGCCCCGGTCCAAACCTTTGCCCCAGATCAATCCCGGCCCCGCGATCCCGCAATTGTGAATGTCTTCGCCCCAGATCAGGCTATTGTGCCAGTGAGTATGTCCATAGTCCTGATACGCGTGCCATGGCGCATCGGGCTCGGGCGCGTCGTAGCCGCCGGACGCTCCATCGGCAGGCGTGGGCGCTGCCAGAATGGTCGCCCCCTGATCCAGATACAGCGTAACGTTGCTCTTCAGGTGAATGGAATAACATGCATACGTTCCCGCCGAGAAGTGGACCACACCGCCGCCAGCGGACGCCGCCGCGTCGATGGCTTTATTGACCGCTGCCGTGTCAATGGTAGTTCCGTCTCCAACCGCGCCAAATTTGCGCACGGGAAAAACGCTGCCGCCCGCGTGCATTCCCGCAACCTGGGCAGAATCGGCCGCACGCAATGGATGTGCGCTCATCAAAGAAGCGGCAATTCCGCCTCCGGCAAGTTTCAACAAGTCTCGTCTCGGTGTCTGCATGGCTCTCCTGATGTGAATGGATAATGCGTTACTGGACTTTCCCGCGCGGTCGCAGCCGGTTCAGTTCGACAGCGCAGGCAATGGCGTTTTGAGCAGCGAACTTCAGGTTATCGGCGACAATCCATAACCAGAACCGGTTCGTCTGCTTTGCCCCGGCTTCTTGTGCCACGGGGCTTTTTATAACTACGCCTGCCGACACTTCCGACTCCGAAGGTGGAAAAACTGGCTGCACCAGGATCTGTGGCTCCTGTTCCTCCACAGCCTGCACGTTGCCGGGAAAGGCTGCTGCATCGGCAACAATGCGAACATGAGGGCCCGCCAGCGCCTTGGCCAGCGCCCCTGCCGCGACAGGATGCGAAAACTCAATGGAAACCGACAGTGCGTAACCATGAAAAACCGGGACCTGAATCACCTGCAGCGCCAACGACGATGACGGGACAAAAGAAATCTTGGCGTAGTGTCGCCGAATTTTATCAGATGCGCTGGCCAAGGCGACTTGTCCCGCTCCATCAAATGAAACCGCCAAAGTAAATGCGGTCTGTCCGCCGAAGACCGCCGTCGGCAACGGCTGGAAAGACAGCAGGTTCGCCGTCTGCTGGTGCAGTTCTTCCAACGCAGCATGGCCGTACTCCGAGGCCGGCTGCAGTAAAGTTGCCCACAGACCATGCAACGGCGCGACTTTCTGGCTGCGCGCCGCCAGCATCGCCAGCAACACGGCCACTGGATGCGCGGAAACGACCGCCCGCGTATCGAGATTGGGCACCGGCGCCTTCGACAACCTTCGCCCCCCGGATGCGTCGGGACTCGCGGGCCGCTCCGGGACCCACGGCGCGCGCACCAGAATGCCGGGCGTCTGCTCCAGTTCCCCGCTGAGGTCCACAATGCAAGACCCCGCCTTCAGCGCCTCCCGCGCATATTTTTTCGTCTGCGCTGCATCCCCTGCAAAAAAAGTAAACTCGCAGCCGTCGAAGGAATCCAGGTCGATGCGCTGAATCAACGTGATCTCATCGTCGACCGCCGCCAATTTTCCCTGGGCATCTTCGTCATCGTCCAATAAACGTATATCCGCGGACGCAAACGCAGACGCTGCCAACTCTTCGCTGAGCGCCTTGCCGAGCAGAGTGCCGGCGCCCACCAACGCAATTTTTAGCGACTTATCTGCCATGGAACCTCTGTCTAGTTTCCCCCTGCAGCAGGCTTACACCGTCGAATCGGCTTAGATTGAATCGCCGGTAGGCCTGGGAGTCGTGCCATCTGGATTCTTGTTTCGTCGACGCCGCAGCGTCCAGGAATAGGCCGCCCGAGCCAGCAGTCCGGAAAACATATAGCCCAGCGCGATGACAAAAAGCAAAACCTGGGAGAACAACAATAAAACTGAAACGGCAGCACCGATCAGCACCAGCAACTGAAATGGATGACGGCCAGTGAGCGTAATTTCCTTGCCGCTCCAGAAGCGCCAGGTACTGACCATCAGAAATCCAACCAACCCGATCAGGCCAATCCAGACGGCTGCAACGGCGCCACTAAAGACGGGTGTACCGAGAAAATAGTGCACGCACGCTGCAATCACTCCAGCGGCAGCGGGGATTGGCATTCCCACAAAATATTTTCGATCGGGACGGCCAGGATTTTTCGGCTTCGCATCGGCGCTGGTATTGAATCGCGCCAGGCGGCACGCTCCGCAGATGAGGAACAGAAAGCAAACAACGGCGCCGATCTGCATCAGCTTATGACGCAACATCGGATCCATGGTCGGCGGCAACATGCGAAAACCCCAACTGTACGCCAGAACGCTGGGCGCAACGCCAAAGGTAATCACATCGGCAAGAGAATCCAGTTCCTTGCCAAAGTCGGACGCAGTATTCGTCATGCGCGCAATGCGGCCATCCAATCCATCGAACGGAATGGCCAGTCCGATAGCCAGCGCCGCGTAGTCAAAGTGATGCGGTTCCAAGGCCGAACCTTGCAGGCTCTGCATAATTGCATAGAAGCCTGCACCGATGGTTCCGGCGGTGAATAACGAGGGCAGAATGTACATGCCGCGCCGTGCCGGTCCCCGCTTGCGGCCAGCAACTTCACTCATCGCACCGGCCCCGTTACCAGTCCAAAAGGAGCTGCGTCGGCGGAGACCGCTGCCAACAATTCTTCCTCCGTGTCGCTGGAGGGCATGATCGCCAAAATCGACGAGCCGCCCTGAACGTGCTGGCTCACTCTGACCTGAACTTCGCAGGAAAGAGGAAACACGACATCGACACGAGAACCGAACTTGATCAGCCCCACTCTTTCCCCGCGATGCACCCAGTCGTCAATCTTTTTTTGAAAAACAATGCGACGCGCCAGCAGGCCTGCAATTTGAGTGAATGCCACCGTGCATAGCTCACCCGCGATCTCGACGTAGTTCCGCTCGTTCTCCGTGGCTGAGTCGGGGTTCATCGCATTCAGAAACTTGCCTTTTTGATAGTCAACTAGCTGCACGTTCCCAGCAATCGGAGAACGATTCACGTGAACATTGAATACATTCAGGAAAATACTGATGCGTCGCTGCGGTCCTGCGGATGTCTCCACGGTTTCAATCAGGGTGACTTTACCGTCGGCGGGCGAAACAATCAGGCCGGGAGCTTCCGGGATGGCCCGCTCCGGATCGCGAAAGAACCAAAGGAAAAACGCAGCCAATAAGACTGGAACTGCTGTCAGCAACACCCAATGCGTGGCGACCCAGACAAGGACACCAACCGCCCCGAAACCTAACCCGTAAAAATATCCGTCACGAACCATTGCGTAGAACAGATTATACGGTTCGCCGGGATAATCCTAACGAGCGCGTTTTTCGGGCGCGCTACGTCGACGGAGAGCAGCGCGCAAATCCCGCCATCTGATCTTTCAGCTTCAATTTCAGCTTTTTCAATCGCGCTGCTTCTATCTGCTCGGAGTCGCTCAGATAGGGCTGGGCCAGAATGGCCTCTAATTGTTGGGAATATTGCCGGTGCTCTTCCAGCAGACGACCCAAAGGGGTGGCTTCGGACGGTGAAGCCTCAACGGAAATTTCCATTAGGAAGTACCTCCTGATTCCGTATTGACAGACAAGCTATCACGGGCGTCAACCGGATGCAACGGGGAGATTTCAACAGGATAAAAATCACCTGCCCAAGACGACACAATCAAGGGATTTCTGCATCTGAAGCGCAGCTTCCAACGGGTTGCGATAATATCCGGGCCGGCGTCCAACGACAGAAAAACCAGTCCGATTGTAGAGCGAAACGGCCACTTGGTTGGTTTCCCGGACCTCCAGAAACACGCTTCGGGCAGCGTGCGCGCGACACCAAAGTATCCCGGCAGCCAGCAGTCTCCGGCCAATCCCCTGCCGCTGCCATGGGATAGCCACAGCCATATTTTCCAGCGTGGACTCACCCGCACCCACGGTCATAATGGCGGAAAATGCGGCGAATCCAACAACCCCGTCCACCTTGGCGATTGGGTGATCGCCAGAAGCTGCCTCCGCTGCGCTCGCGAATGGATTGGCGCAGGCAAGAAACATGGCCTTTGCCTGCAGATCGCCGCCGGCTTCGTCGGTCGCCAGATATGGATAAAAAGCCGCCCGCGACCAATGCGCCGCCGTAGCCGAGGCTTTCGCCAAATTCAACACGGATTCCAGGACGGCCTCGACCTCTTCAAGCTCCGCCCGGCGAATGACGAGGCCCTGGGCCGGCACCGGGACATCCTTAGGCGTCATGACAGCACATCCTCCGCGCGCGCGATCTGCGCGATGGGCTCCGCTTTTGTCCGTACCACCACCACTGCGTCCGAACGACGCAGATAGTTCGCATCCACACTGGCCGGGTCGCGAAACCTCCTCGCCTGCCATTCAGCCACGGCCAGCGGCAGCGCATCGCGCACAGAAGGGGACGGCACTTCGCACAGCCTCGAACCAGCGACAGACTGGAATGCCGCTCTCACGGATGCCTCTGCAGCAATCACCCACCCAGGCTGTTGCTTGATTTTTTCAGTCAGCGCGTCGAGCGTTTCGAACGACTCAGTCACGCATGTCTTCCCCGTATCTCGATAGATGCCATGGTAGAACTCTCCCCGTCCGGCATCGAGCACCACATGGATTGGCACATCGCCCGACTCACTCTGCGAAAGGGTCGCCGCCATCGACGCCAGAATTGCCAGGCGCGATACCGTCAAAATCGGCTTTCCGGTCGCTTCGGCCATCGCCTTCACTGCACTCAGCCCTACTCGAAGTCCCGTAAACGAGCCCGGACCCGTAACGACCGCAAATGCGTCCACATCCTGAAGCCGGCTTCCGTTCGCCTGCAGCAGCTCCGCAATGGCGGGAATCATCTCTGCGGAAAAGGCGCGCGGATGCAACTCCATCACACCAAGAATCTCCATCCGTGGATCGACAGAATCAGCGCCGACTTCACCCGGATTGCCCCGAGCCAACAGCACGCCTCCTGTTGGGCCTGCGGTATCTACGACGAGCAGCAGCATCAGATCGCAACGTCCGCGTCAGCGTTCTGGCAAATCTCCACTAGGACGCCGCCGGTACTGGAAGGATGCACAAAAAAATAAAGATGGCCGCCCGCGCCTATCTTCAGTTCATCCGAAACCAGCCGCATCCCCGCGCATTTCATCTCTGCAAATACTTCTTCGATGTCGTCCACATGCAGCGCAACGTGATGCATCCCTTCTCCGCGACGCTCGATGAATCGCCCGATCACGGACTCCGGCGAAATCGGCTCCAGCAACTCGATGCGACTCTCCCCGGCTTGCACCATCACCGCCCGTACCTGTTCGTGCTCCACCAGTTCCACTGGACCAACAGGCATCCCCAGCAGTTCGTAAAAGTTGCGCGCCTGGCGCAAATCGCTCACTGCAATTCCAAGATGATCGATATGAAGCATGCTCCCGATTTCCAACCTTTCCGGCACCAAATCCGTGCGTTCCGCCACTCCGTCCCCCCTCAACTTGTTAGACGCTGCGATCGTCCCGATGCAAATCCAGCAGCCCCCGCACCAGGCCATCCACCAGCAAATATGGATCTTCTTGCCGCGTCGCCACCGCATGCGCGTGCGCTTCCAGCTCAGACTTTCCCAGTCGATGCCGCACCAGCTCTCGCACCAATTTCTGACGAATCATTTCTACCAGCCGCGCCTGCCACGCGGCCGTCCGCTTCTCCTCCAGTTTCCCGGCCTTGCGAAACGAATCAACACAGCGATCGATCGCCTCCGCCAACGCCGCGGTTCCTTCTCCAGTGGTGGCGACTGTCCGCACCACCGGTGGCACCCAGTCTTCTCCATGACCGCCAAGCGATTGCATGGCGCGTATTTCCCGCTCCACCCGATCTGCGCCTTCACGATCGCTTTTGTTCACTACAAAAATATCTGCAATCTCCAGAATGCCGGCCTTGATGCTCTGCACATCGTCGCCAAGCCCCGGCACCAGCACCACCACCGTCACATCCGCAAGGCGCACAATAGCGACTTCATCCTGACCCACCCCAACCGTCTCGATCAACAAGCGCGTCTTCCCGCTCGCCTCCACCACCGAAGCAATATCGGCCGTCGTCGACGCCAATCCTCCCAGAAAACCGCGCGTCGCCATGCTGCGAATATAAAGACCCGGATCGGCGTGATGGCTCTGCATTCGTATGCGATCGCCCAGGATCGCGCCGCCGGTGAATGGACTGGTGGGGTCGACGGCAACGATGCCGACGGTCTGCTGCTCTTCGCGGTAGTGTGCCGCCAGCCGATCCACCAGCGTGCTCTTCCCCGACCCAGGAGCACCGGTCAGTCCCACCCGCAATGCGTGGCCCGTATGTGGAAAGCATGCCGATAAAACCGCTGTCGCGGCCGGCGCGTCGTTTTCCACCAGCGAGATGGCCCGCGCCAATGCGCGTACATCCCCGCCCCGCAGATTGGCGACAAGGTTTTCGGCAGCTTCCCAGCGTCCAGCCGAAGTGGTGGTTACAGTTGCCATACCCGTTTGCGATCATATCGCGTTCAGTGGGTGGATGGTATTCCGAGTCAGCCCCAACGTATTTGCAACCGATGAATCCTTTTATGACTCTGTGAATTATTCTGTATAGGTAATTTCTTGCGATGGCTGTCTCTTTTCCCATATGGAATTCCCACCCTGTGGGACTAACAGTCTTTCCCTGCAAGGTTGCCGATGCCGCTGCAGATGCATCGCTTTTACGATTGGAAACACCCTAGGGAGCAGGCATGGCACAGTCTTCCGTTGTCCCTGCTGCCAAACAGCGGGACTACGACAGCGAGTTTCACTACGAGCATTGGACGCCACGTTTCAATCCGTGGGTCATCACCTTTACGGTGACGCTGGCAACGTTCATGGAGTCGCTGGATTCCAGCATCGCCAACGTCGCCCTGCCCCACATTGCCGGTACAGTTGGAGCCAGCTACAACGAAGCTACCTGGATCCTCACCTCCTATCTGGTGTCGAACGCAATCGTCTTGCCCATCAGCGGCTGGATCTCCAATCGTGTCGGACGCAAACGTTTTTACATGAGCTGCGTGGCTTTGTTTACCGTGGCTTCGTTTCTGTGTGGATTGGCCACATCGTTGCCCATGTTGATCTTTTTCCGTGTCGTGCAGGGCATGGGAGGAGGAGGACTCCAACCCAGCGAGCGCGCCATACTGGCGGACACCTTTCCGCCTGAGAAACGAAGTATGGCGTTTTCTCTGTATGGAATGGCGGTGGTTGTGGCTCCCGCGATCGGCCCCACCATCGGCGGCTGGATCACCGACAACTACACCTGGCGCTGGATTTTCTTTCTAAACATTCCGGTAGGCATCATTTCTCTGCTGCTCACCAGCCGCATTGTGGAGGACCCACCCTACCTGAAAAAGGTAAGGGAACGCACGGGTGGCGTTGACGGCATCGGGCTTGGGCTGCTCGCCCTCACGATCGGCGCCCTGCAGATCCTGCTCGACAAAGGGCAGGAAGACGACTGGTTTGGCTCGCGCCTCATCGTCACCTGCGCTGTGCTTGCCGGTGTTGGCCTGCTCGTATTTCTCTATCGCGAATGGAACGCGAAACACCCCATCATCGACCTGGCCTTGTATCGCAGGCGCAACTTCGCCATGAGCCAAATCGTTATGGTGGCGGTTGGTGCGGCCTTGTATTCCACCACTGTCATGATTCCGCAGTTCCTGCAGGAGGTGATGGGCTACTCCGCCACAGAGGCCGGCATGGCGCTTTCCGCCGGCGCACTGGTTTTGATTGTGCTGTTGCCCGTTGTCGGTTTCATCGGTCAAAAAGTGGACCCGCGCCTGATGATTACCTTTGGATTCTGCCTGCTGACCTTCGGCATCTGGCGCATCGGCAACCTCAATCTCGGCATCGCCTTCGGCAACGCCGTCAGTTGGCGCGTCATCATGGTACTCGGCATGCCGTTCTTGTTCGTGCCCATCAGCATCATGTCCTATGTTGGCGTTCCTCAGGACAAAAATAATGAGGTCTCCGGGCTGACGGCGTTTGCCCGCAACATTGGCGGCAGCATTGGCGTTTCCTTTATCAGCACCATGCTGTTGCGACGGGCCCAGACCCACCAGCAGTTTTTGTCGGCGCATGTGTACAGCGGGTCGACAAAATACCTGGCCATGCAACATGGCATGGCAGCAGCGTTACAAAGCCGGGGATATTCCGCAGCCGATGCAGCCCGGCACGCCGCCGCGCGGATTTACAACATGATGATGCAGCAGGCAACCGTGCTCGCGTATGTGGATACGGTCCATGTCTTGGTCGTGATGACCGCCTGCCTGATTCCCATCGGCTACCTGATGAAAAAACCGCGCTTCCGCACCAAGCCCGTCGAGCCGATCGAGTGATTCAGAACTGCTTCAGCACCTCGCGCGCAATCACCAGCCGCTGAATTTCGCTGGTGCCTTCGCCAATGGTGCATAGCTTCACGTCGCGATAAAACTTCTCCGCCGGATAGTCCTTGATGAACCCATAGCCGCCGTGCAACTGCACGCCCTCATCGCAGATTTTCACCGCGACCTCGCTCGCGTACAGCTTGGCCATGGCCGACTCCAGCGTCGTCCTCATGCCGGCATCTTTCATCTGCGCGGCGCGGAAGGTCAACAGTTTCGCCGCATCCAGTTGCGTCGCCATATCTGCAATCTTCCACTGGATCCCCTGAAATTCGCTGATCGTCTTGCCGAATTGTTTGCGCTCCTTGGTGTATTTCACCGCCGCGTCGAACGCTCCTTGTGCAATCCCCAGCGACAATGCCGCAATGGAAATACGACCTCCATCCAGCACCCGCATGGAATCGACAAAGCCCTCGCCTTCCTTGCCCAGCAAATTCTCCGCTGGAATCTCGCAATCTTCAAAGATCAGCTCGGAAGTATCGCTGGCGCGCAAGCCAAGCTTGTTTTCTTTTTTTCCGGAACGAAATCCCGGCGTTCCTTTTTCTACGATGAACGCGGAAAATCCGTGCGTGCCCTTCGATTTGTCCGTGACCGCGATCACGACCGCAACATCCGCATAATGGCCGTTGGTGATGAACGTCTTGTTCCCGTTCAACAGCCAGCCATCGCCCTTCTTCACCGCCGTCGTGCGCGCTCCGCCTGCATCCGAGCCGGAACCCGGTTCAGTCAGGCCCCATGCACCCAACCATTCGCCGCTCGCGAGTTTCGTCACATACTTCTGCCGCTGTTCCTCCGTCCCCGCCAGAAAAATATGGTTCGTGCATAGGGAGTTGTGCGAAGCCACGATGATGCCGACTGATCCATCGACCCGCGACAGCTCCTCAATCGCAATTGCATATTCCACGTAGCCCAGGCCGGCTCCGCCGTATTCCTGCGGAAAAATCACGCCCATCAGCCCCATGCGGCCCAGCTCTTTCACCAGCCCCACGGGAAATTCGCTGGCTTCGTCCCACCGGCTCACGTTCGGTGCAATCTCGCGAGTGGCAAACTCCCGAATCTCCTTGCGCAGTTGCTGCTGCTCCTCAGTAAACATGTGGAACTTGGCCTGCTCCGCATCCGACGGTCCCGGTTCTTGTGCGCTCATCGATGCCCCACGATCAACAGAGTATGATACATTCCGCAGTGGGCTTTTTTGTGACCGCGTACGTATTCGACACGCTCCGAGACAACATGAAGCACCCTCATCCCAACCATGCCTTGCTCCCAGGAAAACATATGACGATGAAAAAACTTCTCTCTCCGCCCTCTTGTGCCCTGTCTTCACTGCTGGCCTGCCTGTTCCTGGCTGTGTGTGTGCCGGCTTCGGCGCAGAAGTCTTTGCCCAAAACCGTCGCGCCGCCGCCGCCCATTTTGCTCGGAACTGCCTGGTATCCCGAACAATGGCCGGAGTCGCGCTGGCCTGCCGATCTGGAGCTGATGCAGAAGGCCGGCATTCGCTTTGTTCGCGTCGGCGAGTTTGCCTGGAGCAAGATGGAACCCTCCGAGGGCAACTATCAATTTGGCTGGCTGGAACGCGCCATCGATGAAGCCGGTCAGCACGGCATCTACACCGTGTTGGGGACGCCCACCGCGGCGCCGCCAGCATGGCTGACGCAAAAATATCCGGAGACGCTGCGCACCAATGAAGATGGCCGCAAGGCCGAACATGGCAACCGCCAGCAATTCAATTGGGACAATCCAAAATATCGTGAACTGGCCCGCGACATCGCCACCCGCATGGCCACACGCTTCGGCCACAATCCCTACGTCATCGGCTGGCAGATTGACAACGAATATGCGGAGGTGTCCTTCGATCCGCATACTCGCGCCGACTTTCAGAACTGGGTGAAGCAGCGCTACGGCACTCTGGACAATCTGAATGAGCGCTGGACAACGGCCTACTGGAGCCAGACCTACAGCAACTGGAACCAGATTCCCCTCGAAACAAAGCCCGGCAACCCTGGCCTGCTGCTCAGTTGGAAACGCTTCGTCTCCGCCACCTGGGTGAGCTATCAGAAAAATCAGCTCGATGCGATTCGCCAGAACGCCGCACCGCGCCAGTTCATCACCACCAATATGATGGGCTGGTTTGACGGCTACGATCACTACGCCGTCGCCAAAGATCTCGATCTGGCTGCGTGGGATGATTACGTCGGCGAAGGTCACGTCAACCCCTACAAGAATGGTTCGACAGACGACCTGACGCGCGGCTTCAAACAGAAGAATTTCTGGATCATGGAAACGCAACCCGGTCATGTGAACTGGGCGCCCATCAACAACGATTTGAACAAGGGCGAAGTTCGTGCTCTGGCGTGGGAGAACATTGGGCACGGTGCCGACGCCGTCAGCTACTGGCAATGGCGCAGCGATCTCAACGGCCAGGAGGAATACCACGGTACCCTGGTGGGCGCGGACGGAACACCCGTGCCTCTCTATCCGGAGATAGCCCAGCTCGGTCAGGACTTCGCCAAGGCGGGTCCCGTGCTGCAGGACACATCACCCAAATCGCAGGTTGCCATTCTCCACACCTACCCCAGTTTCTGGGCCATCGATTGGCAACGTCACAATAAGAATTACGACCCCATCGACGAGCTTCTCAGCTACTATCAACCGCTGAAAGACATCGCCCAGTCGGTCGACATTGTGCAGCCTACCGTCCCGCTGGATGGTTACAAATTAGTTGTCGCGCCGGGGCTGAACGTGCTCACGGATGCAGCCGTTAAAAACCTAATGTCTTACGTGAACAATGGCGGCCATCTTATTCTAGGACAGCGATCTGGGATGAAGAATGTCGACAACGGTTTGCAGACGGAACGACAGCCGGGTCCGCTGGTTCCCCTGCTCGGCGGACGAGTGGATCAGTACTACGCTCTCATTCATCCCGTCCCCGTCGATGGCCAGTTTGGAGCGAACACCAGCAAACTTTGGGCAGAACTCCTCAGCACCAATTCGCCCGATACGCAGGTGCTGGCAACCTACGGCAAAAGCAATGGCTGGCTCGACGGCAAACCCGCCATCATCACTCGCAAAGTCGGCAAGGGCAGCATTACCTATGTCGGCGTTTGGATGGATGATGCGGGCATGGCAAAGCTGGCGAAATGGATGACGGCGATGAGCGGCGTCACTCCAGCCTTCGGTCCTGTGCCTGCCGGAGTCGAAGTCGATCCGCGCTACAGCAAAGATCGCACCGTCTACGTCCTGATCAATTGGGCGTCCACCCCGCAAACCGTCACTCTGCCGGCCGCGATGCAGAACGTACTCGAAGGCGGTTCCGTGCAGTCGGTGACGCTGCCACAGTATGGAGTGTCCGTACTCTCGGAGGAAAAGAAGTGAGCGCTCTTCCCCGATGCATCCTTCACGGTTCGCTGGCTTGTATGTTCGCCTGTGCGACATTGCTGGCGGCACAGTCAACGTCTTCGGCCAATGATGCTACAGCCACCGCGCCAATTTTGCTGTGGCCGAACGGCGCGCCCGGGGCCGTCGGAGATACTCCGCTGGATAAGCCGACGCTCACGCCCTATATGCCTGCGCAAAATCCCACCCACACAGCCATCGTGGTCTGCCCAGGCGGCGGCTATGCGATGCTCGCCATCGATAAAGAAGGAACTCAAATTGCGCATTGGCTCAACGCCCGTGGAGTGGCTGCGTTTGTACTGACCTATCGCTACGGCCCGCGCAACCACCACCCGATTCCGCTGCTCGATGCCCAGCGCGCTATTCGCTACGTCCGCACCCACGCCAGCGAAAACTCCATCGACCCATCCCATGTCGGCATTATGGGATTTTCTGCCGGAGGCCATCTCGCTTCCACGGCAGGCACGCATTTCGACAATGGCAATCCAGGCGCAACGGATCCCATCGAACACGCCAGCAGTCGTCCGGACTTTATGGTGCTCGCCTACCCCGTCATCAGCATGGAGCCGGGAATCACGCACAATGGTTCCCTCCACAACCTGCTTGGAGAGCAGCCGAATCCGATGCTTGAAAACGAGCTTTCCAATGAAACCCAGGTCACGCCGCAAACTCCGCCGACATTCCTCTTCAGCACCACCAACGATGAGACGGTCCCGGTCATGAACAGTGTGTTGTTCTATGAAGCATTGCTGCGCGCGGGAGTTCCTGCAGAAATTCACATCTTCGAGCAGGGACATCATGGCTCCGGCCTGGCGCAGGACAATCCGCAGCTGCGCATGTGGCCCATCTTGCTTCAGAACTGGCTGCACCTGCATGGATGGATGGCATCCGCCGCGCAGTAGTCGGCGAGATAGATGGATGGTGCCCCATTCAAGCCCTCTTTAGCTTGAGTGGGGTTGAGATTTACTCATCCCGCTGCAACACTTCCAGCGCGCGCTCCAACCGCACGCCTCGCGATGCCTTCAGTAGCACCGCATCGCCTGCGCGCAAATTCTCCCGCAGCCACGTGCCTGCTTCCTCTGGAGTCGCAACGAAGATCGCCTCCGCCCCCGCCGCCTTCGCTCCTGCGACAATCGACGCCGCTTCCCCGCGTACACCAAGCACCAGGTTGATTCCGCGCGTGCCCATGTACTCCCCGCACTCACGGTGCAGCTTTGAACCGTCCGGCCCCAACTCCAGCATCTCTCCCGCGACGACGATGGTGCGCTTTGCCGGCAGCGTCAGCAGCGTATCCACCATCGCGCGCAATGCCTGCGGATTCGAATTGTAGGAGTCATTGATCAGCGTTGCGCCGCGGATCTGCAGCGTCTGTCCGCGCTTGTCTGAGGGCTCCAACCTCTCCAGCGCAGTTGCACATTCTTCCAGTGAAACTCCGCTGGCCAACCCCACGGCGATGCCGGCCAGCGCATTGCGAACATTATGTTCCCCCATAAGTTGCAGATTCACTTCCGCGCTATGACCATCCGCCCACACCGAGAAGTGGGTGCCGTCCGCGCCCATCGGCGTGATCGATTCCGCGCGAGGATCGGCCAGCTTTTCCATTCCGAAATAAACGGTCTTGCCGGCAAAGTCCCGGCCAAATTGCCGCACATACGCGTCATCGCAATTTAGAATGGCAGTGCCCAGGCGCGGCAGCGACGCGATCAGTTCATATTTCGCGCGAGCAATTCCGGCCTGCCCGTCGGAAAAATTCTCCACATGTGCGGTGCCAACATTCGTCACCACGCCCCAATCCGGCGCGGCAATCTTGCACAGCGCGGCAATCTCCCCCGCGTGCGACATGCCCATTTCCAGAATCGCAACTTCATGCTCCGGCTGCAGCCGCAATAACTGCAGCGGCAGGCCAAAATGATTGTTCAAATTCCCATGCGATTTGTGCACCCGGAATCGCGACTCTAACACCTGCGCGATCGCTTCTTTGGTGGTGGTTTTCCCGGCACTGCCGGTGATGCCGATGACTCGCTTTCCCCAATGACGACGCACCGAGGATGCCAGCCGCTGCATGGCTGCCAGCGGTTCATCTACCAAAAGGAGGCGCCTGCGCATGGCCTCACTCGTATAGCGCGCAAGATGAGTCCGCGAAATCACCGCCGCGACCGCGCCCGCTTCAATCCCCGCCTCGACAAAGTCGTGGCCGTCGAAGCGCTCTCCATGGATAGCGAAAAAAAGATCGCCCGGCTGAATTGTTCGCGAGTCGATGGAATACCCTGACGCGATCACAGACGCTCCGTCGCGACCCTGCGGCACAACCGCCAACCCAGCGGCAAACTCAGCGGCCATCCACTCACGAATTTGTTCCAGGCTTAGCTGCATCGCGCATCTCTCCCGCTGCCGGCTGACTCGCCATACCGTTGCAGCAACGCCTCCCGCGCTTTCTCGGCATCATCAAACGGAATCGTTCGATCGCGCAGGACCTGCACCTTCTCGTGGCCCTTGCCGGCAATCAGCACGACATCATTCTCGTGCGCAGCGCCAACCGCAATGCGAATTGCACGCGCGCGATCAGCCTCAACCTCAAATTGCACCCCACTCGCTTTCAGTCCTGGAAGAATTTCGCCCAGGATCGCATCGGGATCTTCTGATCTTGGGTTGTCGCTGGTGGCCACGACAAAATCGCTGCCCTCCCCGGCTGCCAGTCCCATCCGTGAACGCTTCGTGCGGTCGCGATCGCCTCCACATCCAAATACCGTGATGACACGTCCACTGCGCGGGGCGGCCAACAGCCGCGCCAGTCGCGTCACGTTTCTCAGCGCGTCGTCTGTGTGCGCGTAGTCGACCGCGACCGTAAACGGCTGGCCACAATCCACCGTCTGAAATCTTCCGGGCACACAGGCAATGGCTTCCACTCCGCTTGCAATTTCGTCATGCGTCAATCCGCGCGCCATGGCTGCCGCGGATGCCGCCAGCAGATTCAGCACATTCACCGGCCCCGGAAGATGAGTATGCAATTTGACGCTCGCCGTCGGAGTTATCATCTGGAAGCGGGTTCCATTTGCCGCCAACTGAACGTCCGTTGCATGAATATCTCCGCGGTTCAGCCCGAACTCCACCACTTCGCATCCCGCAGCTCGCGCCATCGGAACGAGACGCCGTCCGTATTCATCTTCGGAATGGATGATCGCCACACGCGGCGGGGCAGAACCTGTGCCCATAAACATCTTTGCCTTCGCTTCGAAGTAGGCCTCCATCGTCCCGTGATAGTCGAGATGGTCCTGGGTCAGGTTCGTGAATAGCGCCGTGTCCCAATGCAGACCCCACACACGTCCCTGGTCCAGCGCGTGCGACGAAACCTCCATCACCGCCTCGGTCGCGCCTGCCGCTACGCCCTCCGCAAACAATTGAAACAGGTCGCGCGATTCCGGCGTCGTACGCGGAGAAGGCCGGATTTCATTGCCGATGTGGTACTCAATCGTGCCTACCAAAACAGAAGTACGCTCGGCACTCCGCAGCATCGACTCCAACAAGTATGTCGTTGTGGTCTTGCCGTTCGTACCGGTCACACCGCTTAGACGCAGACTGCGCTCGGGGTGCGAAAAGAAGTTCGCGCTGATCTCCGCCAGTGCGCGGCGTCCATGATCTACCAGAGCGACCGCGAAGTCAGGATGATCCCCACGAATTTTCTGCCACGTCGGCTCCGAGTCCGTCACCACGGCAACCGCGCCCTGCTGCAGCGCATTCTCGACAAAGCGGTTTCCATCCGTCGTGCCGCCGTGCATGGCGACGAACATCGCCCCGGCAGTCACTTGGCGCGAGTCGTACACCACGTCGCTCACCCGCGGATTCGATCCGGCACGCTCGCAAATCTTCACACTGCGAAGCATTTCTTCAAACGGCATGGACGGAAATTCGATCATATGAAATCCGGATGGTGAAGAGCTGATTGCGGAAATCCAATCGAATAAAGCCTGTCATTCTGAGCGCAGCGAAGAATCCAGAGGGGGACCGCTGCAATCATGAAGCAAACATTCTTTGGATTCTTCACTACACTTCGTTTCGTTCAGAATGACTCCTGCGTATCCGCCTCAACCTGCACTATTCTTCGCTGAAGCATTGAGGATACTTTTTTTGAAGTTGGGGCTGATGCCCGTTGCCGGGTTGCTACACCGGAATCAAACGCCTTGCCCGACTCGTACGACACCTTCCGGCCTGTGTACGGAAGGGCGCAGCCCCGACGCCCCGGTGGTTAGTGTAGCGCAGCAGCGTCTCGAAGCTGCAAAATCGGATGGATGAATCACGGATGAAACCGAACTACAACGGTCGTACCGGCCGGCACACGTGTCCCGGCTGCAGGTGCTTGCTCGGAGGCCACACCGCTGCCGTAGACTCGGACATTCAAACCCAGGTTTGCCGCTGTCACGACGACATCGCGCATTGGCTTACCAATAAAACCCGGCATCGTCACCGGCGCACCCGTTCCCATCGCCACGGCAGCGCTGTGGTCAGTATCGGAAATGGGCGAATTCTCCTCAGGGCTATTTTTGGCTTGCTGCAACGCTGTTCTGTCCGCATGTGCATTGACGGGAGGCGACGCACTTCCCCCGCTTAGGCTTTCCCCATCCTGTGGCCGCCCTGGCATCGACGAAGGTACGTCGGAAACGGTCTGTAGATACGCATGGGCCTCGTCCGCGTCAGCGGCTGCCTGGGTTTTGCTGGGCGACGAGCGAAGGGGATCGTCCGGCGGCAGATGGTTCACCTCCGCAAACATCGCGTTCAGATCGCCCACTTGCTCGTGATCTCCTCCGGAATTGTCTTGAATCGCCTTCTTTTGCTGCGCGATCAACTTCGCCGGCTTGATGGGCATGTCATGCTGTACGCCAAGATATTCGAGTATCTCCTGCGCCAGTTCCTGAAACACCGGTGCGCTCGCAGCTCGTCCAAAGTGCGAACCCACGCTTGGCGAATCGATGATCACCGCGACCGTGATCGCTGGATTGTTGACCGGCGCGAAACCTACAAACGACGCAATGTATTTTGTCTTGGAGTAGGTACGGGTGCGCACATCAATCTTTTGCGCCGTCCCCGTTTTTCCGGCTGCGCTGTAGCCGTTCAACTGCGCCGTGGTACCTGTCCCAGACGTCACCACGCCCTCCATCATGCTGCGCATTTCCGCCGCGGTCATCGTGCTGATCACACGGTGCGCGCCCGCAGGCAGTATGTCTGGAACTGTATCTTCCGGATGAAATGCAGCCGGCGCCAATCGGGGACTTCCTTTCTGATCTGAGGTTCGTTCCAACACGATATGCGGCGGCAAATACACGCCGCCATTGGCTATCGTCGATGCCATCGTCACCAGTTGAATAGGTGTCACGCCGATTTCCTGCCCCATGGGGATGGAGCCGATCGTGGTCGGCTGCCAACGTGCTGGCGGTTTTAGCAATCCGCGCGTCTCGCCGGGGAGTTCAATCTCTGACTTCTGTCCAAATCCATACGCGTGTATGTACTGATAGAAACGATCCTTGCCCAAACGTTCCGCCAGTTGGATGGCCACCACCTGGCTCGACTCCGCCAATGCCTGGCGAACGGACAACGCATTTCCGTGGTGGTTCTCATAAATGATGGCGTCGCGGTCATCGTGTACGATCCGCCCGGCAACATTGATCTGGCCGCCAAAGGTCGGGATCACCGAATCCGGTGTGACGATTTTTTCCTGCAGCGCTGCCGAGAAAGGGACCAGCTTGAAGGTTGAGCCCGGCTCATACACATCGCTCACGGCATGGTTCAGGAGCATGGCTGGCCGAATTTCATGAATATTGTTTGGGTTGAACGTGGGGCGAATCGCCAGCGCCAGAATCTGCCCAGTGTGCGGGTCCTGGACGACCACCGTACCATTCAGCGCCTTCGTCCGCTCCATGGCGTGTTCCAGAGCCTGCTCCGCCATAAACTGGATCTTCGCATCCAGCGTGAGCACCATATTTTCCCCTGGTGTCGGGTCCCTTTCCACGCTGCTATAGCTTTGCCGCCGCGCATCTACCGCCGTCAGCATCTGCCCCGTGGTTCCGTGCAACGGACGGTCGAAGCGATGCTCGATTCCGCCCAGACCGTTGTCGTCGAGGCTCACATACCCCAGCACCTGCGCCGCCAGGTCGTTGTCAGGATAGTAGCGTTTGAATTCTTTTTGAAAGTAGACGCCCTTCAGGTTCAGTGCGCGCACCCGCGCGGCAACATCGGCGTCCACTTTGCGCGCCACCCAGGCAAAATCGCGGGAACGATGGAAACGCGCGTCGATATCCTTAGCGGATGTGTATCGGTCCGTAGGGTCTCCGTGGACGATGCGCGCCAGTTGGCGGGAGGTGGATTCCTTATCCGTAATTTCGCTGGGGACTGCGTAGATGGAATCGACCAGTACCGTCATGGCCAGCGGTTGCAAGTCGCGGTCGTACAGCATCCCGCGCCGCGGAGCAATCTGAAACGTGCGCTCGTGCTGACGGAATTCGCGCCCGGCATATTCGGAATGGCGGAAGACCTGCAACCAGACCAGCCGCGCTGCAATAATGACGACCCAGACAAGCAGGATTGCAATCAAGGCCGCGAATCGCAACCTGGGAATGGGAGCAGAGAGCGCCTGTTTGGGTTTTCGGCTCATGCCGTGGTTCGATCCTGCATGTTGGATGGGCCTTTCGGCCACTCACACCGCGTAGCCTTTGAATAATAGTCTACCGGTTCGCCGGCAACGCTGGAATGGTCACCGACGCCAGAACGGGCGAGTTCGGATCCACATCCATCATGGCAGGAGAAACGATTTGCCCCGGTTGCGGCGACTGCATGCCGATCTTGTGTGCCAGCCGATCGATCCGCTCTGACCGTTTCAGTTGCGCTTCTGTCAATCCAAGCTGGTGATTTTCCTCTTGCAGGTGCTGCAACTGCGCCTTCTCTGTTTCAATGTGGTAGCCATACTCGATGGAACTGAAGTGCTGCCAGCTATACACCATCAGTAACGCGAAAAAGAAGACTGCGGCCACCGCGAAGCTGCGCATCTCACGCTTGCGCACGGGATCTTCCGCCTTGACCAGTCGCGAATTATCCAGGCGCTTGTCGAAAAATACTTCGGGAGTGGGCCCGCGACGGGCACGCTGTTGTGCCGCGAACAGCCAGCGATTGTGTTCCATCACTGCTTCAGCATTCCACTGGCCCTTCTCCCGAAGTCTATCGATTACAATACCAGCCGCTGCCATAGCATTTCCTTTACTGAATGTTTTCCGATTAGAACTGTTGAAAAGTGGGCCCGCTCCCCTCGGAAGCGGACCCGTTCACATGGCTCCGTTCAATGCAGCTGCCATGGCGACGCAAGCTCCAATGGTTAATAAACCAAAAACAACCGCGCCCCACACTTCTCCATGATTGTCGAAAAAGTTATAGATATGCGACATGGTGGTCCTCCTCGAATGGTTGGTTGAAGTTCAACGCAGGAGCCCACTGCAATGCGCCCCTCGTTACGTCCACTAGCCACGTGCCGTTGCACTGGCCGTCAATTCTTTTGCATCGGTGTACTGATGCTTCTTTTGTCCTCACCATCAGGCTTCCCTCACTTCTCGGGCCAGGCTCGTTGAGCTGGGAGGGATGGGTGACGTTCACTTGCATGCTGTTCTTTCGCCTGAAAGAGGGGTGGGGACGAACCCGGCCCGAACTTGTTCGGCTTAGCCGCTACTCCAGCTGCGCCGCAAAATTTTTTCCTGCTCCTTTACCGGCCTTTTGCTTTTCGCCGGATGAGTTGCCCGCTCCGCCGCCCGTAACTTGGCGCTGCGCGATCGCGGGTTGCTGCGAATCTCTTCTTCGCTTGCGGTCACTGGCTTGGGCGTCAGCACCGTCCAGATTCCGCTTGCCTTCCCTTCTCGAAACGCATCTTTCACGATGCGGTCTTCGAGCGAGTGGAAACTGATCGCCACCATTCTTCCCCCCGGCCGCAACAACTGCGGCGCCAATTGCAACAAGGAAGCGATCTGATCGAGTTCCCCATTTACGTAAATTCGGAGGGCCTGAAACACCCGTGTCGCTGGATGAATCCGATCGCTTTTTATTGCCGGGGCGCTGCTTGTAACCACTCTGGCGAGTTGTGCCGTCGTTGTTACCGGCCGCGCCCTGACAATTGCTCTGGCGATTCTCCGCGACCTCCTCTCTTCTCCGAATTTGTAAATCAGATTTGCAAGGTCCTCTTCGCTCGCCTGATTTACCACTTGTTCGGCAGTCGCTCCGCTGCGCGGATCCATCCGCATGTCCAACGGTGCGTCTGCCTGAAAACTGAATCCTCTCTCTGCCGTGTCCAGTTGTAGCGAGCTGACCCCAAAGTCGGCCAAAATACCGTCGAGGCTTTGTGGTTCCGCCCAGCTCGCCGCTTCCGCGAAAGCGGCCGCGTGGATCGTGATGCGGGGCATCTGTTCCTTCAGTTCCGCCCGCAATGCCACAAACCGTATCGCTGCGCTCTCGATGGCCTCCGGATCGCGATCGAATGCGATCAGGTGGCCCTCCGGACCCAACAGGCGGGCAATTGCTGTACTGTGCCCGCCCAGGCCGAGCGTTGCATCCATGTAGGTGCCGCCCGGCAGGATTCGTAAAAATTCCATTGCCTCTTCTAAAAGAACCGGCACATGTCGCTGACTCCGACCGTGCGCCCCCTGGGGGGCGATTTCTTCCACTGCTATAACCCGAACCCAGCCAACGATTCCGCATCCGACTCGGTCAGCGGATTGGCTTCCAGGTTCTGACGGAAGGCGTCATGGTTGGTGACTTCCAGGTATGTCATCATCCCGAACACCACCACGTCTCCGCTCACCTTCGCCGCCTCGCGTAATATCTGCGGCACCAATACTCTGCCTTGCGCATCCATCTCCGCCACTTGGCCGTAATAGTTCACCAGGTCCAGAAACTTCTTCTTCGAAGGATTGAAGCTGGGGATCGCCGCCAGTTTCTGCTCAATCTTTTCCCACTCCTCCATCGGGTACACCTTCGCCGTTTTTCCGTTTTCGCTGGTGATGTAAAACTTTGTGCCGTATTTCTCCTCAATGTGGCGCTTGAATTCCGCAGGCAGCTTCAGCCGTCCCTTTTCATCGACCCGGGTTGGATGGTTGCCGCGAAACATGCTCTTTGCCTCTTCCGTATTCCTTGCAAAATTGAGAAATCTACCAGGCGGCCTTATTTCTCTCCAGAGTCGCGATAGTTTCTATCTCTCTGAACCACTTTAGACCACTTTCGTCCACAACTGTATCGCAATCCTTGCGCTTGTCCAACAAAAAAATTGAACGGCAGGAAGAAATTCTTTGTGGAGGGCGGTGGAAAACTCCGGAAAATGTGGCTATCGGCAAAAACGGGCCCTACAGATGGTGTTGTCGAGGCAGGTTCCGCGAGTACCTTCGTGCTTGCAACCGGCTGCGGGACAGCGGCGGGCGGCAACAAATTTCGTACCAACGCAGTCTGGCTCCTTGTCGTCGCGCATCCGCGATGCAGACCGAAATGGATCGGGCCGCCTATTGCAGCTTGGCATCCAAGTATGTGTCGGCAAAGCCATCATTGGGTGGCAGAGCCAGGCAGTATCAGATGATTTTGCAAACAGTTGTGAGGAGGGTATCGATGCACCATTACTATTATTTCTGGGGAATGCATGCCTATTGGTGGGTCTTCTGGTTCATCTTGTGGATCATGTTCTTTTCGTTCCTGATGCCGGTGACGCGGACCACCTACCGGCAACTGCAAACGCCCCTGCAACTGCTGCA
>JAJZCA010000231.1 GCA_021798735.1 Acidobacteriota bacterium
GTCTCTCGTGGAGGCGGCACAGCCATGAAGTTCCGCGTCATCTCGAAGAAGACTTCTACGGGCGCACATAGTCCGATTCAGGTGGTCGAGCAATCCACCGGCAAGGGCGTTGCGTGGATCAATCGCTATCTGGATCGCGAGTATGTCCGCCGCCTTTCAGAGAAGTCCTTGTATAGCTACGCACATAGCCTGTTGCACTTCGTGCGCTGGTGGGAGAGTGTCCATCACACTGGCGAAATCTCCGCCGCCGACCTCACTGAATCGACGCTGTTCGATTACCTGCGCTTCCAGTCGAGTCGGCAACCTCCGCCTTCTGCCACTACCATCAACGATCGCGTTGCCTGCGCCGATCGTGCCATACGCAATCAGTTCCCTGATGCTCCCTGTCAGGTCGCCCACGGCTTCCATCAGCCCTACCTGCACCGCAGACCGATGGGCCTGGGGCGCCCCCGCTTCGAACTCAGCAGGTTACGCATCAGGGAGCCTAGGCTCAACATCGTTCCTCTCTCGGTCGATGAAGTGGCGCGCTTCTGGTCCAGTTTTAGAAACGCTCGCGACCTGGCCATCGTCGGCCTGATGCTGATGCAGGGGCTCCGCTCCGCTGAAGTCATGGCCCTGAATCGCGACGATGTGCTGTTCTCCGAAGGGCAGCTTCGGGTGCCTGGCAAGGGGAACAAGCTACGCTTGCTGCCCCTGGCGCCAGAAACCATGCAACTGATCGATCACTATCTCCGCGTGGAGCGCCCCGATCCCTGCTCGGCGGCACTGTTCGTGGTCCTGAAAGGGCCCGCTCGCGGCCAACGCATGACACCTGCGGGATTACGCTCCCTGTTCCGCCATCATCGCCGCACCACCGGCGTTCAGCTTGCCAACCCTCACCGGTTCCGGCACACCTTCGCCTCGGATATGGTGCGCGCCGGCATCAGCCTGCCGGCGCTGATGCAGCTGATGGGGCATGCCGACATCGAAACCACCATGCACTATGTGAAGATCTCACCGCAGGATATCTATCTGCAGTACGCCCGCGCAGCGGCGCAGTGTATCCATCCTCAACCGAGGATCTCCTGATGCGCTGGCGCCGGCCTCCACTTCAGCATCCCCTGGCGCCGGCCTTCGCGCACGCGGTCGAGTCTCTGTGCACGGCACTCACTCCTTCCAGTAAACGCAATTACGACATCGTGGTGCGCATCTTCCTCGTCTATCTCGGGACCAAACACCCGAAGATCACTCGTCTCGACCAACTGCGCCGCGATCCCCACATCCTTGGCTGGATGGCGCACCTGCGCGCCCAGAATCCGCCCCTCGCAACGGCCACCTGCATCGGACGGCTCTTCGCGCTGCGCACCATCTTCCATGAACTGACGCGAACCAACCATCTCGGCGAACTGGCACACTTGCTGCTGCGCGAGGATATCCCACGCTCGCCTCACACTCTGCCGCGGCCGCTTACTCCAGAGCAGGATCAACTCCTCCAGCAGGAGTTCATGCGCCGCAACGATCTCGGCGGAAATGTCTTCCTGCTGCTCCGCTCCACCGGCATGCGCATCGGCGAGTGCGCCGACCTCTCCTATGACTGCCTGCGTTCCACGGGGCCGAACCAATGGGCCATCCATGTTCCTCTCGGCAAACTCAAGACCGAGCGCATGGTCCCTGTCGACGCCTTCGGCCGCGATCTTGTGCACCGGCTGCGCTTTTTCCGCTCTCTCGACCCACTGCCGGCCGATGGCCGGCTCCTGGCCCGAACGAGCAGCAAAGTCGCTATCCTGATTCAACTCCGCGACTACCTGCACCTGGTCTGCCACTCCCTCGGACTCTCTACTCGCATCGTCCCCCATCAGTTCAGACACACTTACGCCACGGAGATGCTTCGCTCCGGTGTCAGCTTCCCCGTCCTGATGAAATTACTCGGCCACGTCGATCCGGGTATGACCATGCGTTACGTCGACGTCGCCCTCACCGATCTCGAACGCGAGTTCCAGTTGGCTCGCTCCAAACCCAGGCATCTGGCCCCACAACCAAAGAAATCTGCCGCAACCGCACATGCAGGCCTCGACGGCATCATCGACGCCTTGATCGCCGCTCAGCACGTCATGGAAATGTTCCGCCGTTCTCTCCCAAACGGCAGCGCTCGCAATCGGCTCCTCAGGCTATCCAAACGACTCTTCAAGATCCTCGCCGAGATAAGAAAACTCCACACCACCTGAATGAAAATGGGCACCGATTGGCCGGTTATGGCGATAGTGCATAAACAGAGAGCAAATCCTAGGGAGAGATCAGGTAGAAACTCGGGCGGGCCACCTGCAGTCCTAGAGGTGATGCGGCGTGGTGTACCATTACCCCTGATTCAAGGCTATTTACTCGCCGGAATTGAAGTGCGGAGGGCTCTCGGACTAGGATTGAACGAATGCTGATGGAAACGCCATTCCGCTACGAGCGCGAGATGTACCCGGCCCTCGGGACTGCTCTGCATGATACCGTTTTTCCGCGCGGCCATAAGGCAATGGAACTCATTGAGCCATCGATCTGTGGCGTGATCCCCGATGTTCTGTATTGTCGATGGCGTTATTCCCCTGGGACGACGGTCAAAAGACCCGTCACCATAATCGATGCCCACATCCTATCGGTTCTAGAACAGACAGGAGCGTGTTCCCTGTCAGACCTGTGCGAGAGGCTATTTCTGCTGGAACCCAAAGCAAGCGAATCGGTAAACCGTTTGCTGAGACAAGGGTTGATTGCTTCAAGGCGGTCAGGAATGTATGCCATCGTGAAGAAAGCCAGCGCGAGACGAGTGACCCTAGTCGCCGTTGAGCTGAAGCTCTTTCGATGGAGAGAGGCACTGGATCAGGCCAGGTCCTATCTTCGCTTTGCAGACCAGAGTTTTGTCGTGTTGGACGGGAATCAGGTTGAGGCCTCCGAAAAGGTTGAAAGTGCGTTTGCTTCTGCCGGTGTCGGGCTGCTCATGCAACATGGGATTGTGCTGGAAATGCGCGTTAGGGCGAAGTCCAATTTGCTCAATCCGACGCCTGAGAGATTTATCGCAATGAACAAGGCCATACTAGCGGTCCATTACAGTCCAGAGTACCCACGCCATCTTCTGAACGCATTGAGCCAGACTTGCTGATGGTCGATGTCGGTGTGTTTTCCTTTTTCAATGTTCCTGTCTTTGTTGATAGAACCTGAAAGCTTTACGGCGTGATCCAGAAGTTTTTCAACGGCAGCGATTCGATTCGCAGGTGTGTACTGACTGATTGCGTCGTCTATCGACTTACACAGCTCATAATAGTGTCCTGCGCCTGCACTGACGTTGCCTTGGCGATAACGCCAAGCCGGCACAGAGTCCACCGAATTACCCGCAGCAAGAGCCGTAAGCAGTAGCGCGCTGTCGAATGTCTTGTCGAGGATAGCGTTTCGTAATGCCCCGGAATGCACGACCTGTACATTCTTTTCAACGCCGACATCTCCAAGCATCCCCTTGCTGTAGAACCGAGGATAGGCTCGACCATCTGAATCACCGAGCACTAGGCGCCGCTGAGAGAGATAGTGGCCACTGGCCCAAATGGAAGCTCCTGCTGCCATCGTTACAGCGCCGAAGGTGCCAGCATAATTACAGATTATTGTCTTTCGCGCGCCCCGCGAGAGATCGTCCGCCAACATGAGCAGGGACAAACAACCTTCTTCACAGGTGTAACAATGGCCGCTGTTGACAGGCTGCTCAATTACGAGATAGGCGCCGTTTACAAAGCTCCGCGCGGCGATCTGGGCAGTGATCGTTGACAGCAGTGAATTCGTAATTGGGTCAGTGCCTCGCACCAATTGATCCGAGAATGCTACGGTGGCAAAGACTGGAATGGTTACGGAAAGCCTCTTACATGCCTCTTCAGCGGCATCGAGATACTTTCCTTCGAGATCGTAGTTGTCAGCTAGGGTGTTTGTCAGCGGCGAGGGAAGGATGATTCCATCGACTCCCATCGATAACTGAAAGCTGATGCACGAGAGCACAGCCTGAAGTATCTCGTTGTCGCTGGTGGGTACCGTGCTCGTCCAGTTATTTATCAGGCTGTCTTTGTTCGTCTGCTTCCACTCCTTCAAGGTTAGTTGAGAGGAATGAAAGGACTGATTGGCAACGCCGAACCAAGGATATGTAGCCAAGTTGACAACGGCCTTCGCTGTTTTAGGGATTCGTCCCAAATATAGTTGGGGATCAAGATACCTATGTGCAAGGTGAGGATATGTCTTCGACAGAAGCACCTTTTTGTTTCGCTGGAGAATCTGTATTGAGGGAATTCCAGAAGCAGAGATGATCCCACCTGATACCATCTGCGGCCGTTCAAGTTTGAAATGGTACTTCGTGCAGTGAAAAAACATGCTCACCTCATTGTAGTTCTGCGGCCAGTCGCGCCAAATCACCTGCTAGCGCGGACGGCATTGGGCGAAACGCTGGACGAGGATGCAAGCAACTGTCGATAATTGCCGCGAGAGCAGCAGGCGCCGTTGGACAGAGAGTAGATGTTCTCTGGAGGGTGTTTAGAGCCTGTTTCATAAATAGGTTCGGCCTCAAGACAGGCACTTTTTGAGGCGGGGCTGAGTTTGGCTCAATTGAGGAGTGAGCAAGCGTCGATTCGAACTGTTGACGGATGCGCAGTGGTCGCTGATTGAGCCGCTGTTGCCAGAGCCCAAGCGTCGCCGGGATAATCGCGGCCGCCCCTGGGCATCGAACCGCGACTGCCTGGAAGGCATTCTCTGGGTGCTTTGGACCGGGGCCGCCTGGCGGTTTCTGCCCGATAAGTATCCCTCACCGGCGACCTGCTGGCGGCGCTTGAAGCAGTGGGAAGAGCAAGATGTTTGGCTCGACGCTTGGCGGACGTTGCTCGGCGCCTTGGATGGAGAAGGACTGCTGCGATGGGACGAGACATTTCTGGATGGCAGTTTTGCGCCAGCCAAAAAGGGGGCACTGCGGTCGGTAAAACCAAGCGCGGCAAGGGAACGAAGTGGATGGTACTGGTCGACGGTCAAGGTCTTCCATTGGGAGTTCGGCTTGAAAGTGCCTCTCCGGGAGAAGCTACGCTTGCGGAAGCCACGCTCAACGAAGTCCGCGTCCCCAGAGCCAAAGGCCGGCCGCGGCAAAAACCGAAACGGGTGATCGCCGACCGCGCCTATGACTCGGACCCACTGCGCGAGCGATTGAAGAAGCGAGGCATCGAACTGATCGCCCCATACCGGAAGAACAACAAGCAACGCCGCTACGAAGACGGGCGCAAATTGCGCCGATACAAGCGCCGCTGGATCATTGAGCGAACCAACGCGTGGTTCGGACAGTTCCGAAGACTCTTGGTAAGACATGAGCATCTTCTCGCTACCTACCGCGCCTTCTTCTATCTCGCCTGCCTCTGGATCACACTCAGGCGGTGTTTATGAAACAGCCTCTAGGACCTTTCCTCTTCCAGACAGCGACCCGCAGACTCCGCTTCCCTTCTCGCAAGCAGTAGCGCACATCAAAGGTGAGCAATCAAACCGCCGTCAACCAGAAGCGTCGCTCCGTTGATATACGCAGCTTCGTCCGTGGCCAAAAAGCCAACTGCAGCAGCCACATCTTCGGGGGCTCCCAATCGTCCGACCGGAATCTTCTGAATATAGCTTTGCTCGACTTCTGCGCTAGCCAGGAATTGCGGCCTGCTTAGGTCCGTCAAGATCGCGCCGGGCATCACTGCGTTGACCGTGATGCCATGAGGGCCAAGTGCAGTAGCAATCGACTTTACGAAGAGATTGACGCCGGCTTTGGTGGGGCAATAGTGAGATTGAAATGTTGTGCCGGCGACCGCGCCGACTGAGCTGATGCAAATAATACGCCCCTTGATGCCCTCCTCCAGCATGACACGCGCAGCCGCTTGAGAGCACAAGAATGTACCCTTCAGGTTGACGGCGAACACCTGATCCCAGATCTCCTCGGTGAGATCCAGAAAATCTGAAAACGGGCAGATGCCAGCATTATTCACAAGAATGTCGATCCGGCCGTACTTTTCCCGCGCGAAGCGCACCATCTCCTGCACTTCCGCGGACTTGGATACATCGGCTGAGTAAGCTGACGCCTCGCCGCCCGCCTCCTTGAGAGCCTCCACC
>JAJZCA010000232.1 GCA_021798735.1 Acidobacteriota bacterium
AGTCCACTGCGACTGCGACCGCAACCGCTCCCACCACTCCACCTGTCCCGACGGCGACCGAGAAATGACCCTGACCCTCTTCCAATTCGAGATTGCAATGCCGACATGCGATGTATGCAGCGCAACATGGAACCTGCTGGATCTGCTGTCTTTCTCAAGGGCGGTGCGTCGTCATGCATAGCGCCATTCAGCAAGCCGACCAGATTTTTGTCACCTTGCAGCGCTGTCTCGTCAGCTATCTGCCGGCCGCATTCCGGTCGATCGCATCCGCCATCGTTTCGGTGATCGCCATCGTCCTGGTATTTGCACTCCTGTTCGCCGTCACCACAGTTCTTGAGCGCAAGGGTCTTGGCAGAATCCAGAACCGTTACGGCCCTAATCGCGTCGGCCCCGCCGGTTTTTTCCAGCCTCTCGCCGATGGCGTCAAGTCGCTGACCAAAGAAGACCTGGTTCCCCGCACCGCCGACCAGATGGTGCATTTCATGGCGCCGGTACTGCTGGTCATCGCGGCATTTCTCGCTTACGCGGTTTTGCCCGTCGGCCGCAATATGGTGCTCGCGAATCTGAATGCCGGCATCCTGTTCTTTTTTGCTGTGGGCACGCTGGTGGAACTAGCCGTCTTCATGGCCGGCTGGTCCAGCCGCAATAAATATTCGCTCCTCGGGGCCATGCGCGCCATTGCCCAGATGATCAGCTATGAAGTGCCGCTGGTGCTGGCGTCCATCGTCGTCATCATGGCGGCCGGCTCGCTTTCCACCGTCGCCATCGTCAACATGCAGACCGGCTATTCCGGCATCTGGCCGCATTGGTTTGTCCTTACGCCGTGGGGATTTGCGGGGTTTGCCCTCTTCATGGTCGCGGCCACCGCCGAATCCAATCGCTCGCCCTTCGATCTGCCGGAAGGCGAATCGGAAATCATCGCGGGCTATTACATTGAATATTCCGGCTTCAAATTTGCCTTGTTTTTCCTCGGCGAATATCTGGGAATGTTTGCCACCAGCGGTCTCGCGATCACCCTGTTTCTCGGCGGATGGGCCGCGCCATTTTCATTCCTGACCTGGATTCCGTCGTATCTCTGGTTCTTCGCGAAGCTGTTGCTGCTGATTGTGATCTTTATCTGGATCCGCGGCACGCTGCCGCGGCTGCGCATGGACCAACTGATGAATTTCGCGTGGCAATTCATGCTGCCCATGACGCTGATCAATGTGTTCGCCGCGGGGGTCTGGCATTTCATGCCTGCGGGAGTGGTGCGATGGCTGGTATGCGCGGTACTGCTGGTTGTTCCGGCAATCCTGCTAAGCCGTAGCCTGAAACAAGGAAAGAAGTTTGCAGTGCGGACGTATCGGTTTGCGGAATGAATTCGTGACGGGTGTCACTGCCGATCGTATGTCGAATGTGACAGTCTGATCGTCGGTCACTGAAAACGTTAGATGCATATTGGAGAACTCTTCGGACCTGAACCTGACATGACAGCGACCTTCCTCATCCTTGCCGCCATCACCGTTGCCGGAACTCTGGTGGCGATGACGATGCGCAATCTGATCCATTGCGTGTTGGCTCTCACGCTGGGCTTTGCCGGTCTGGCGGCGCTCTACCTGCAATTGGGCGCGCAATTCGTCGGGCTGACGCAGGTTCTTGTCTACGTGGGTGCGGTCGCCATCCTGGCGGTGTTCGTCATCATGATGACGCAACATCCAACCCAGACCAACGAGTCCATCGTTTCTGCTTCCTGGATCGCGGGCGGTTTGGTGGCTGCTGTCGTGTTTGCCGTTCTCGGTTGGGCGATCGTCTCCAGCTCCATTGCGCAGGGAATGCTACCGTCACGCGCCGAAGCCACAGTTCAGCCTATCGGCGACGCCCTGATGCATAAATATGTTTTGCCTTTGGAAATTATGGGCCTGCTGCTGACGGCCGCGCTGATCGGCGCCGTCGTCGTTGCGATGCAAGAAAAGCGGAGGGCCGCATGAGTTCATTGACAAGCTATCTGCTGGTGTCGGCTCTCCTCTTTTCCATCGGACTGGCTGGCGCGTTGACGCGCCGCAGCGCCATCCTTGTCCTGATTGGGATTGAGCTGATGCTCAACGCCGCCAACCTGAACTTTATTGCCTTCTGGCGCTATGGACCAGACCCGGAGGCATTGACCGGAGTGATGTTTGCCATTTTTTCCATCGGCATCGCCGCAGCGGAAGCCGCCGTCGGCCTGGGCATCATCCTTGCCGTGTACCGGCATTCGAAAACCACCGAACTGGACCAGATGAATTCGATGAAAGGTTGAGAAAGCAACGAACGAATTTTCGATTTTTCCATGGAATTTAACCGCTAGACTTGCACTGCGAGAAACATTCGCACTTTTGAAAACTGCTTTTCAACCTTTGATTGAGACTCGATGACCTGGATTGTCCAAAACCTGTGGCTGGTGCCCGTACTGCCGACCTTGGCGGCAGGAATCAGCGCGTTGGCCAGTCGGCGCAATCGCCTCTTCGCCGCGTCGCTGGCCATCGGTTCCATGTCCATCTCCTTCCTGCTTTCCGTCATCGCCTTCGCGCACGTTCTCTCGCTCAACGGTCAGGGACTGGAAATCCGGCAGGTGGTCAATTTCCGCTGGGTCCAGTTTGGCAGTGAATGGCTTCGTCTCGGCTGGCAGCTCGATCCGCTCACCGCCGTGATGCTGTTGATGGTCACGTTTGTCGGCCTGCTGATTTTTATCTACAGCGTCGGCTACATGAAGCACGATGAGAACTTTACACGCTTCTTCTGCTTTCTCGCATTGTTTGCCGGCGCCATGCTGGGCGTCGTCATCGCCAACAGCCTGCTGCTGCTGTTCATGTGTTGGGAGTTGGTCGGACTCACCTCCTACCTGCTGATCGGCTTCTGGTACCACAAGCCGGAAGCGGCGGCGGCGGCGAAAAAAGCTTTCATCGTTACCCGGATCGGCGACCTCGGATTCTTCCTGGGCATGGTCTGGCTGTACGCCCAAACCGGTACGCTGCTGTTTTACGATGGCGGCGCAGGGTGCCTCGAACACTCTGCCCTGGCCGCCCTGGTTGCCCACGTAACCGCCGTGGGGATGGCCGCCTCCACCGGCATTGCGCTGCTCATCTTCTGCGGCGCCGCCGGAAAATCCGGCCAAGTCCCGTTGCATGTCTGGCTGCCCGATGCGATGGAAGGCCCGACACCGGTCAGCGCCTTGATTCACGCTGCCACCATGGTCGCCGCCGGCGTGTTCCTCATCGCGCGCATCTATCCGTTGATGAGTGCCCATGCGGGACTGGCCGGCCCGCTGATACCGACCACGGCGCTGATCGTGGTCACCTGGGTGGGAGCCATCACGGCTGTTTTTGCCGCGCTCATCGCGGTCGCCCAGTACGATATCAAGCGCATCCTCGCCTATTCCACCATTTCGCAGCTCGGCTACATGATGATGGGCCTGGGCGTCGGCGGCGTGGCTGTGGGCATGTTCCACCTGATCACCCACGCCTTCTTCAAGTCGCTCTTGTTTCTCGGAGCAGGGTCCGTCATTCACGGCTGCAACGGCGAACAGGACATTCGTAAAATGGGCGGCCTGCGAAAATTCATGCCCATTACGTTTTTGACCTACGCCGTCGGAATGCTCGCACTCTGCGGATTTCCGCTGTTTTTCTCCGGCTTCTGGAGCAAGGACGCGATCCTGCACGCTGCGAATATCTGGACCGTATCGAAGATGCCTTTCTATCTGGGCGCCTTCGGCGCGTTACTGACAGCGTTTTACATGACGCGGCAGGTCTACTACGTGTTTGGCGGCAAATTGCGTCTGCCTCAAACCCACTCTGGGACCGACCATGCCTCTGCCCACGCCTCCGCGACTCCGCATGAAAGTCCTGCCGTGATGACGATTCCGCTGACAATTCTCGCGGCCTTCGCCCTGCTCCTGGGATTTATCGGCACACCCGCCTGGCCATGGTTCCAATCGTTTCTGGGGGGTCAGCGAGTCGCACTGCATCTCGCGGCATTCTCAGAGCCGGGCTTGCTGCCGGTCATGCTGTCCTCTTCCCTCATCGTCCTTCTCGGCCTTGCGCTGGGCTGGTGGTTCTACGGGCGCAAACCTATTGCAAATGCCGATGCCCCGGATGCCTTCGGGCGGCTTCAGCCCCATGCATTCGCCGTCCTTGGCCACGCGTTTTACGTCGATGCGTTCTACGCCGCAACTCTGCTTCGCCTGAATGCCGCATGGTCCCGCATCTGCGACTGGCTCGATCGCTGGGTGTGGAACGGCGTCGTGCAAACCGTCTCGTATACCGTGCTCGCCTTCGCGTGGCTCGACAATCTCCTCGACACGAAAGTGGTGAACGCGGGCTTTGACGAGGGCTGCGAAACCGTGTCGCGCGGCGGCCAGGTTCTTTCCCGGCTGCAGGGCGGACACGTCCAAAGTTATCTGCGGATGATTGGCATTGCGCTGGTGGCTCTGGCCGTCTTCCTGCTATGGGGGGCAACGCGATGAACGCCTTCCCGTGGCTCACCGTGCTGACCCTCGTGCCTGTCGTGGGCGCTCTCTTTGTGTTTTCCTTTGGCGGCAGCAACAAAAATTTTGCGCGCGGGCTGGCCTTGACCTTCAGCTTCATTGCGCTGGCACTGACCCTGCTGTTATGGGCCCACTTCGACTCCGCTTCCGGTGCGCTCCAGTTTCAGCAGCAGACCCCGTGGATCGCGGCCCTGGGCGTCGAGTATCACGTTGGCATCGACGGCCTCGGCCTGCTGATGCTGCTGTTGTCTGCCATCGTCGTTCCTATTGGAATGTTCGCGTCTTCGCAGATTCAGGAACGTGTGCCGCTCTATTTTTCTCTCATGCTGCTGTTGCAGTCTTGCCTGTTCGGCACATTCACCGCGTTGAATTTTTTCCACTGGTTCATCTTTTGGGAACTCAGCCTGATCCCCGCATTCTTTCTCATCAAGCTCTGGGGTGGCCAGAAAAGCACCGCTGCTGCAACCCAGTTCCTGGTCTACACCATGGTCGGCAGCATCGCCTTGCTGCTCTCGTTTCTCGCCATCTTTCTGGCGACGGGCAAATTCGATTTCATCGACCTGGCACAACTCGCGCAGCACGGACAGCTGATGCCGGCCGTCATTGCAAAACTTGGCTGGCATCGCTTCAGCCCGCGCCACGTCGCGCTCATCATCTTTGCCGGAGCGTTTCTCGGCTTCGCCGTCAAAGTGCCGCTGGTTCCCTTCCACACGTGGCTCCCCTCCGCGTACACCGAAGCGCCCACTGGAGCAACCATCCTGTTGACGGGCGCCATGTCGAAGATGGGTCTCTACGGCTTCCTGCGTATTCTGCTCCCCATCTTCGGCGCGCAAATGCAAGTGGTGCTCACGCCGCTGCTATGGCTCGCCGTCGCGACCATCGTCCTTTCGGCCTACGCCGCGCTGGCACAGAAAGACCTGAAGCGCATCTTTGCCTATTCCTCCATCAACCACCTCGGCTACTGCCTTCTGGCAATCTTTGCGGTGGTCAAGTTCACCGGCGGAGACGCCGCGTTGACCACGGAAAAATATGCGGCCATGAACGGCGTGATGCTGCAAATCTTCAATCACGCCCTGACCGCCGCGACGCTCTTCTGGTTCGTCGCGTTGCTGGAAAAACGAACCGGCGGCCTGCGCGGCCTGAACGACTTTGGCGGCCTGAGAAAAGCGGTTCCCGTCTTTACCGGGCTGATGGGCATTGCCATCTTTTCATCCTTAGGTCTGCCCGGACTGAACGGCTTTGTCGGGGAGTTTTTGATTTTTAAAGGATCGTTCCCGCTGATATCGTGGGCCGCGTCGCTGTCTTTGCTCGGCCTGCTGGCGACGGCAATTTTTCTTCTTGGAATTTTGCAGCGCGTTTTCTCCGGCCCACTCAACCAGACATGGGCCACGCTTCCCGACCTGACAACCGCGGAGCGGCTGACGCTGGCGCCCGCAATTGCATTGATGTTTGTGCTCGGCCTGTATCCCCAGCTGATCCTCGGATTTGTGAACAGCACGGTGATGCAGATGGTGCAGCAACTCAAGTTTTAGTCGCACGATGGACCTGGAATTTTGACGATGTTGGCTTGGACAATCTACATTTCGTTTCTCGGAGCGCTGCTGCTCCTGCTG
>JAJZCA010000233.1 GCA_021798735.1 Acidobacteriota bacterium
AACTCAACTCTTCTGATCGAACCATGCGGATGTTCACTACCCAGCATGACCGACCCTTCAGGCTCATCTTGTATTGGAATCAATACCGGCCTTCAGGCTCATCTTGTATTGGAAGAGAGTTACAGTTGCAAAAACCGGCAACATTCTGGCATAATTGAGAGGACGCGTCCAATAGCAATCTGTTGCTACGGTACGCGCCACACACCACGGCCGGACGGCCGTCCCGAGAAATGCCGTAACAAGCAGTTGAATACAAGCAATACGGGGCGGTTCAGCGAAAACAGCGCTGCATATAGGTCCGTGCGGTGGGAGACAGAGGAAATATGTCGAAAAAAGCAGGAAAGAATATAGAGAAGGCGCGCGCCGCTGTTGAAGTCCGCCCTTACTCCCTGACCGAAGCGGTTCCGCTTCTTCAAAAGGTCAAATACGCAAAGTTCGATGAGACGGTGGAGATTACGCTGCGTTTGGGCGTCGATCCCAAGCATGCCGACCAGATGGTCCGCGGCACGGTTGTGCTGCCCCATGGATTAGGCAAGACCAAGCGGGTTGCCGTGATTGCTTCCGGCGAAAAGGTTCGCGAGGCGGAAGCTGCCGGTGCAGACTTCGTCGGCGGCGACGACCTGGTGGAGCGAATCCAAAAAGAGAGTTGGACCGACTTTGACGCCCTGATCGCCACCCCGGACATGATGAAGGCGCTGGGCCGGCTGGGCAAGATCTTGGGACCGCGCGGCTTGATGCCGAACCCGAAGACGGGGACGGTGACCACGGATGTGGCGGCAGCGGTGAGAGAGATCAAGGCCGGTAAAATTGAGTTCCGCACAGACAAGACCGCGCTGATCCACGCGCCGGTGGGCAAGCTTTCATTTCCGCCGGAAAAGCTGATTGAAAACGCTACTACCCTGATTACGAGCGTGGTGAAGGCGAAGCCTTCGGCCGCCAAGGGCAAGTACGTCAAGGGGATCACGCTGAGCTCGACGATGGGCCCGGGAATCCAGTTGGATCAAGCGGTAGTGGATGCGGCCGGAAAAGCACAACAGTAATTGGGTAGAGAAAGCTACCCATGTCTCAAAAGCGAGACATGGGGCACCCAGGTATAGAGGACATTGAGATGGCATTGACGAGAGCCAAAAAGGCAGAGCAGGTTGAAAAGCTGGCGGCCGAGTTGACAGGCGCGACGACAGCAATTGTCGGCACCTTTCAGAAGCTGACGGTTTCACAGGATTTCGCGCTGCGCACCGTGGTTCGCAATGCGGGCGGCAGGTATCGTGTGGTGAAGAACAAGCTGGCCGCGCGGGCCGCTCAGGGAACCGGCGTGGAGCAGGCGCTGCAAGGCCTGAAGGGCGTTTCTTCGCTGGCCTACAGTACCGGCGACCCGGTGGCGCTGGCCAAGGCGCTGACCACCTGGGTGAAGGAGAATTCGGAATTTTCGTTCAAGCTGGCGATTGTCGACGGCAAGTTGCTCTCGGTGGCCGAGATTCAGCAGTTGGCCTTGATGCCTGGACGCGAAGAGCTGTACTCGAAGCTGCTGTTCCTGATCAACTCCCCGGCGCAGCGACTGGCGACGGTGTTGAACGCGACCGGCCGCGATCTGGCGGTGGTTCTCGGTCAGGCGGTCGAGCAGAAGAAGTTTTCGGAAGCGGCTGCTTCGTAAGGGCTGCGTAGATTTTTTTGGAGTAGTTTCACGGTTGCTGGAATGCGGGCTTGATAACAATCCCACCCTAGCTTCGCTAGGATGGGGCACCCAGAGCATTGCACTATCCGTAAAATTACTTTTAGGATCTGCTGCATCGCGCTGGGGTGTCGTCTGGACACAACGGAAACCAACGCGGCGGCAATCGGGACGGGCAGGTTGATGTCCCGCAAGCAATACATGAATTTGGCTTTATCACTCGCTTTTAGCAACGATATGGAGAATGGACATGGCGGATTTGCAGCAAATTGAGGATCAAATTGTCGGGCTGACCCTGCTGGATGCGGCAGCTCTGGTGAAGAAGCTTGAAGAGCGGCTTGGAGTTTCTGCCGCGGCCGCTGCGCCGGTGATGGTTGCGGGCGGTGGTGTGGGTGCCGCTGCGGTGCCTGCGGAAGAGCAGACTGAGTTTACCGTCATCCTGAAGGATGCGGGGACCAATAAAATCAACACGATCAAGGTCGTTCGCGAAGTGACGGCCCTGGGCCTGAAAGAAGCCAAGGACCTGGTCGATGGCGCTCCCAAGACGGTGAAAGAGGGGATCAGTAAAGACGAAGCAGAGGCGATCAAGAAGAAATTTACTGACGCTGGCGCTGCTGTTGATGTAAAGTAAATGTCCTTGCTTGTGCGGCGAATGTGCGCTACTCTTAACATAAAGAGTGAGCCATTCGCCTAGCCGGCTCGATGGCTCGTGAAGTTTCTGTCGATGGCGACATGGCAGCTCTGCTTCACTTTGATTGATCTAACAGCGCATGGGAGAGATCCACTGCGCAGGCGGAAGCAAAAACCCATCTATTCGAATAGTGCACAATCCGGTTGTGGCGCTCGCGGGATCTACTGTCTCTCGCGGGCAGTTCTCTGTTTTTGAACATTCTTCGCATAACGGAAGTTCCCGGAGAAATATGGGCCGTGATGGGGACACGTGCTTGATTTGGAAGCGAGAATTCGGTCGATTGTTGTCGGCCTGGAAGCAGCCAGAACCAGAAAACACTGTCCCCATCTTGCGTAGTTGTGGGGCTGGATTACGAGCAGGATGCAGTACGCGAAACGGACTTGAGTACCAGCAGCAAAATTGAACAGTCGTCCTTAAACCACGTCGAATCGGCGGAAATTCTGTGAAGCGTCCAGAGGGCCGTCGAATCCATTCTCGGGTTGCCGCCGGGAATGGCCGCAAAGGGCAAAACAGCCAGGAGTGAAGCATGCCGAACGAGAAGCGCGCGATCCGTAGCCGTCTCGATTTTTCCAAAATTCCCACCGAAATTCAGATTCCGAACCTTATCGAAGTGCAACGACGTTCGTACGAGCGTTTTTTGCAAATGGACAAGCTGCCGACCGAGCGCGATGATCTTGGCCTGCAGTCCGTATTTGCTTCCGTGTTCCCCATTACCGACTTCCGCAATTTGTCCGAGCTGGAGTTTGTCGATTTTTCGATCGGCAACTGGGAGTGCAAGTGCGGACACCTGAAGGGTCTGCACCATCTGCGCACAGCATGTATTCATTGCGGTGCCATGGTGATCACCGACCCGTTCCATCCGGGAGATGTCCTCTGCCAGAAGTGCGGAACGTACAACAAGAACACGCCGGATTTCTGCAACAAGTGCGGAGATCCAGTGGGGCTGCAACTGAAGTACGACCAGAGCGAGTGCGAAGAGCGTAGTATGACGTACTCCGCGCCGCTGAAGGTCACGATCCGGCTGAAGATCTACGACAAGAACCCGGAAACGGGCGTCAAGACCATCCGCGACATGAAGGAGCAGGAGGTCTTTTTCGGCGACATTCCGTTGATGACGAAGAATGGAACGTTCCTCGTCAATGGCACTGAGCGCGTGATTGTCAGCCAGCTGCATCGTTCACCTGGCGTCTTTTTTGAGACGGCGAACAACCGCACCTACTTCCTGGGCAAGATCATTCCCTACCGCGGTTCGTGGGTGGAGTTTGAGTACGACCAGAAGAACACGCTATATGTCCGCATCGATCGCAAGCGCAAATTTCTCGGGACGGTGTTTCTTCGCGCCCTCGGTCTGAAGTCGGCTGAGGAAATCCTGAAGAGCTTCTACACCATCGACACCATCGCGCTGAAGGGTGGCAAGCTGCATTGGACGGTGAGCCACGATGAGACCAAGCCGACCCACCTGCTGGGTGTGAAGCCTGCCCATGCAGTCGTCGTCAAGGGTGAGGAAATCGCCCATTCCGGCCGCAAAATTACGGCCAGTATTCTGAAGGCGCTGCGCGCGGCCAAGATCCACGAAGTTGAGATCGAGGAGTCCGAGTTGGACGGCGCCATGACGGCTGCCGACGTGGTCGATATGACGACCGGCGATCTGCTGCTGGAAGCGAACCAGGAGCTGACCAAGGAAAAGCTGGCGCAGGTGCTGGAGAGCGGCGTCACGACCCTCGAAATTTTCCTGCCGGAGCGCGACGATGTGGGCAATGTCATCTCTCACACTTTGCGCCGCGATACCGTACACAAGCCGGAAGAAGCGCTGATCGAGATTTATCGCAAGCTTCGTCCCGGCGATCCGCCGACGCTCGACACTGCGACTGCATTGTTCGAAGGCATGTTCTTCGATCCGCGGAAGTACGATTTCTCGCGTGTGGGTCGCCTGAAGTTCAACATCAAGCTGTACGACAAGCAGGATGCCACTTCGCTCGACCATCGCACGCTGACGCCGGAAGATTTCTACGCGACCATTCGCTACCTGCTGAAGCTGCGCAAGAACATCGGCGTGGTCGATGACATCGATCACCTTGGCAATCGCCGCGTCCGCGCCGTCGGCGAGTTGATGGAAAATCAGTTCCGCATCGGCCTGGTTCGCATGGAACGCGCCATCAAGGAAAAGATGAGCGTCTATCCGGACATGTCGACGGCAATGCCGCATGACCTGATCAACGCCAAGCCGGTGATGGCGGCGATCCGCGAGTTCTTCGGCAGTTCGCAGTTGTCGCAGTTCATGGACCAGACCAATCCGCTGTCGGAAATTACCCACAAGCGGCGTCTGTCCGCGCTTGGGCCGGGTGGTTTGAGTCGCGAGCGTGCAGGGTTTGAAGTACGCGACGTTCACCCAACCCACTACGGCCGCATCTGCCCGATTGAAACGCCGGAAGGTCCGAACATTGGATTGATCTCGTCGCTGTCGTGCTTTGCGCGCATTAACGAGTACGGCTTTATTGAATCTCCCTACCGCCGCGTGCGCGATGGCCTGTTGCTGGACTTTGTCCAGGTGATCAACGCCGGCGATAGCGGACTGCGCGTGGGCGACCATTTGGAGAAGCCCGATGCCATCAAGAAGAACCAGCAGCTGATCAAAGAGAAGAAGCGTCCGATGGAATATGGCCCGTTCAGCTTCTATCTTTCCGCGTGGGAGGAAGATCGTTACACGATCGCGCAGGCGAACGTGGAACTGGACGAAAAGGGCAGCATCAAGCGGGAGCTGGTTACGGCGCGGCGTCAGGGCAACTTCGTCCTGGTGAACCGCAGCGAAGTGACGTACGTCGACGTGAGCCCGAAGCAGCTGGTCTCGGTCGCGGCCTCGCTGGTTCCTTTTCTGGAGCATGATGACGCCAACCGCGCATTGATGGGCGCCAACATGCAGCGCCAGTCTGTGCCGCTGCTGATCTCGGAAGCTCCTTTTGTGGGCACTGGAATGGAAGGTGTTACGGCGCGCGATTCCGGCGCCGTGGTGCTGGCACGCCGGCATGGCATTGTGGATTCGGTCGATTCCGAACGGATCATCGTTCGTGTCGAGGGTGAGCATCACCCGACGCAGTTGTCGCGTGAAGTGGGTTCCGACATTTACCAGTTGACGAAGTTCAAGCGGTCGAACCAGAACACCTGTATCAACCAAAAGCCGATCGTCCGTCAGGGCGAGCGCGTGCAGAAGGGCCAGGTGATTGCCGACGGGCCTTGTACAGAGCAAGGCGAGTTGGGATTGGGACGCAACGTGCTGGTGGCCTTTATGTCGTGGCGCGGATACAACTTTGAGGATGCCATCCTGATCAGCGAGAAGCTGGTGCGGGAGGACTACTACACCTCGCTGCATATTGAAGAGTATGAGATTGAAGCGCGCGACACCAAGCTGGGACCGGAAGAGATCACGCGCGACATTCCCAACGTTTCTGAGACCGCGCTGCGCGACCTGGACGAGAGTGGCATCATCCGCATCGGCGCCAAGGTGAAGCACAACGATATTCTGGTCGGCAAAGTAACGCCCAAGGGCGAAACCCAGCTGACCC
>JAJZCA010000234.1 GCA_021798735.1 Acidobacteriota bacterium
TCTTCCATTTTCCGGGACCCCGTCGCTGGCCAGCGCCCGAGTGCTTGCAGATTTCCGAACAACCGATGAGCGTCACGTTACAAGGCAGGCATTTCCCGCGTTGCGAGATGCTCCCAACCTACGCTGCCAGAATTGGCTGTGCAGTTTTTTGCGCTAACTTTCTGACCATGTTTCTGATGAATGTCGCGCGCCTCAATACCTACTGGTTGCCATACTTGTTCTTCGGGCTGTTCGGGGCGGTCACAATTGCAATATTTCGCGTGCAGCCGATCGCTTCCATTTACCCTGCTTATTTGTCCGCCACGCAGCAACGACGCCTGACGCTGCTCGTGCTGTTCGTAGCATTTCTATTGGCTGCGGCGCGACTGCCGTATCTGATGGAAGGATATTTGCATCACCTGGTGGGTCCGGTCGTTTACGACGATACCTGGCATTTTCAGGAGATCAACTCACTCGTACATTCCGTTCGCTATCCTGCCCAGTGCAGCCTGGTCCCCAATCGTTATTTTTCGCTGTACTATGCCCCCTGGATGATGATCGCCGCAATCTATCTGGCGATCCCTCTCCACGGGTTCACCATCAAGGCGGCGTTCGCTGTTGGTTGCGCGATTTATCAGATACTTTTCCTCCTGACTCTTTTGTGCGTTGGCGCCACGCGCGGGCGCAGTCGAAAACATCTTTATTGGGCCATCTATTTGATCGCCGGCTGGGCCGGAATAGAATCTTTCTTTTCCGTCATGTACTATCTTCGGCGCAACCTCGTGTGGCTGCGTGCGTCGGAGACGCCCATCCATTTTCCGCCGCTGCTTACAGGCATTCTGTGGGCCCCGCACCATGCGGCGGCTGCCATTGCGCTGGTCCTCTGCTGGCACGTGTGGGATAGAACGCAAGAAAAACATTGGCCCTTAGTTCTCCAATGCAGCGTGTTGCTGGCGTTCGCATTCTATAGCAGTGTGTTTGTATTTCTCGGCGCGCTGCCTTTTGCCGTGTATTATATCCTGCGCACGGTCCGCGCGAGCTATAAAGGAATCCTCAAGGTTACTTGTCTTGCGGCAGCTCTCATCTGGCCGCTGCTGTGGATGTATCTGGGGAAGAGTCAGGATGTTCGGTTCCTGTTCCCGTTTATGAATGGAATCGACGAGCTATTCCCGTATCTTGCCAGTGCCCAATTTACTTCCCTGCATCCGGGACTTGCTTCTGTATTTGGAATGTTCCACGGGATAGATGCCGCCTTTTTCGTCTTTCTTGTATTTATCTTCTTCAATTTCCTGCTACACGCGATTGCACTTATATTCCAGGGGAAGAATCTAAGCCGGGATAACGTCGCGCTCGCTGCCATTGCGATTGCATTTATCGTTTCCACTTATTTCATCGGCTTCCCGGAGGGCGATAACTACGCAAGCCGCGGCTATCTCATCCCAATCATCGTGCTTGGATGGATTTGTGCCGAGATCTTGCCGGAGATTCGCCCTATGCCCTGGATTGCATTGGGATTGCTTCTAGGAGCGTTCGGTTTGCTGCATCAAGGATTTTCAACCTACAGGCACGCAGTCTACATCGCGCGAACGCCGCTGGATGCACGGTACGGCGGCGCGATCCTCGCCATGAACCTGGACCGCAATACCCGCAGCATATCTCCCGGCGCATTGTCCCAGGCATTCATTGACGATCCGGACCTGATTTACTACGTCGAGAAGTTCGTCGCGGGTGGAAAGGACCACTTGGTCGTTGCTGATCGCCAGTTGGAATGCCTTGGGCCGCATGGGCCGTGGAAGTGGCAGCAACTCCCGATGCCGCCAGGCAAATGATTACGGCGGACCGGCCAGGCAATCCGCGTTAGAGGCAGATACGTTGACCGCTGCGGACAGAAATAGGCTGTGGCAGCTCCAGTTCCGGCATCTGGCAGGGGTCGCCCCAAGCTCCCGCATCTCAGTAGTTTCCATCCCATGGTGCCGCGTCTTACAATGTTGCCATGACGCTGCTCGACGCACCCAGGTACGACGCACGCAAGGCCCGCATCCGCCGCAACATTATCATTGGCATTCTGGTCGCAATTCCATTTGTCGCCTTCTTCACGTGGTATTGGTGGAACTGGCCGGAGGAGCACCGCGTCAACCAGTTCTTCCAGGCGATTGAAGCCAAAGATTATTCGCACGCCTATGCCTTGTGGAACAGCGACCCCGATTGGCAACAGCATCTCGACCGCTACAAGTTGTATCCGTTCGACCAATTCAAGTCGGACTGGGGGCCATCCGGAGACTATGGCGCGATCGTCAAGGCGAAGATCGTGGTGACCAAGGAATACGGAAGCGGAGTGGTCATCGGAGTTCGCGTCAACGACAATCCCAAGACGCTGTTCCTATGGGTCGAGCGAAAAGCCAAGACCATCGGATTTTCTCCGGTAGAACTGCGCTTTTAAATTTCATCCACTAGCCGGCTGACCCATCTTTATTTCATGCGCTCGAAATCTACTGCGCCTGCCATGGACAAAATCGGCGGATAGAGTTTCTCTCTCTACAATCGAACTGGGGAAGTGCGGTCAGATGACTGAAAGGCAATCCAGTGGCATCGCGTCTTACCCCAAAGCACTGCAGGGATTCGCCGTCGATCCTCGAGTGACGGTTCGTCGCGACGGACTCCCGAAGGCCGACGGCGCATGCGTCGTTTATTGGATGCAGCGCGCGCAGCGAGGCCTGAACAATGCCGCAGTCGATTGCGCTGTTAACGTTGCCAATGAACTTGGCCTGCCGCTGCTGGTATATTTTTCTGCCATCTCCAATTTTCCAAACGCAAATCTGCGGCATTACGTTTTTCTGAATCAAGGTCTGCCTGATATTGAAGCTGATCTTGCCGAGCGCAACATATCTTTCGTCGTGCGACGGCCGCCGGACAACTCACTCGACAAATTGCTGGAAGAGGTGAATGCCGCCATTCTGATAGGCGACGAAAATCCGTGCCGCGAGCCGGAACGATGGCGGTGGGCGATTGCAAATCGTCTTCGCATTCCATTCTGGACGGTCGACGCGGACGTCGTGGTTCCGAGCAACCTGTTTCCCAAGGCGCAATACGCAGCCTACGTGCTGCGGCCAAAACTATATAAAGAGCTACCGCACTACCTGCATCCGCTGAAAAACTCCAAGGCGCAGCATCCCTGGAAGCGCCCGAAACAATTCGACAGCTTTCCGGTGACCGACGACATTACCGCGGGCTGGAAGAAATTCGATCGAACGGTTGGTCCCGTGGAGGGGTTTATCGGCGGGTCGCGCGCAGCACGCAAGCGGTTGCAATTTTTCGTGCAGCGCCTTCTGACGGATTATGACGAGCAGCGCAATCGGCCGACGGTAGATGGCTCCAGCCGGCTTTCTCCGTATTTACACTTTGGTCATATTGGGCCGGCAGAAATCGCGCTCGCTGCCGACGAAGAAGCCGCGAACCATCCTTCGCTCGCAAAGGCGCGCGATTCGTTTTTCAATGAGCTGATCGTATGGCGCGAGCTGGCAGTCAACTTCGTAAAGTACACACCGAACTACGATTCTGCCGAGTGTGCCGAGCCCTGGGCGCGCCAGTCCCTGGCGGAACATGGGCGCGACCGCCGAGAATGGACCTATACGCCGGAACAGTTGGAACGCGGCGAAACCCACGATGAACTATGGAACGCTTCGCAATTGCAGATGGTCCACTTCGGATGGATGCATAACTATATGCGCATGTACTGGGGAAAGAAAATTCTGGAGTGGTCGCCGGATCCGGCAACAGCATTCGCCCGCGCAGTGATGTTGAATGACAAATATGAACTGGATGGGCGCGATCCCAGCGGGTACGCCGGGATCGCCTGGGCCATTGTCGGAAAATTCGACCGTCCTTGGTTCGATCGCCCCATCTTCGGAAAAATTCGCTACATGTCGGCAGCGTCCACCGGCAAAAAATTCGACTCAAAAGGTTACATCGCAATGGTTCGCGAGCACGCAGGATCCGGCAAGCTGTGGTGATTGCCTCAATCTACTTTGAAAGCCGAAGCATCACGACGCCGTGCCTCGGAACCATGGCAGTATAAGAGTCGTGCAGCGTGCCTAGATCCTGATGTGACCACAAATCGAGCGCATGTACGGCGCCATTGAAGCCCACATCCTTGAAGTTCACTGTAATCTGATATTCCGCTTCGCTGCGGTTGAACAGCGCGACCGCCTTGGCCCCGCCCTCGAGCGGTTTCATCCATACTTCAAACGGCCCAACAGCGCTGACCCGATCTCCCTGGATGCCGAGACGGTCCTGATCGACGGCGATCACGTCTTTGTTCATCAGGATGCTCTCGGTAGAGTCGGTCATTTGGCTTAGATCGTTTCCCGCCAGCAGTGGCGCGGCCAGAATGGCCCACAGGCTCATATGTGTGCGGTATTCCTCCGGCGTCATGTGTCCGTTGCCCACTTCCAGCATGTCGGGATCGTTCCAATGTCCGGGCGCCGCATATTTCGAAAGCCCAGCCTGCGCAAATCCAATGACAGACATACGATCGTAGCTGTCATTGATGTCGCCGGTCGTGCGCCACAGATTCCCACCCACCTTCGGGCCCCAGTTCCATACCGCGTCAAGGCCGTACTGGCAGAGGCTGAATACGATGGGCCGGTGCGTGTTCAGCAGCGCCTGGTGCATTTTTTCGTAGGCCGTCTGCATCATCTCCCACTGCTTCTGTTGGTCGCCGGGAGCTTCTTTTTTCATGATGCCGCCATAGCTGCACAGGTCATACTTCAAATAATCGATGCCCCATTTCGCATAGGTATTCGCATCTTGCTGCTCGTGGCCATAGCTGCCTGGGTATCCGGCGCAGGTCTTCGGCCCAGGCGAAGAATAAATCCCAAGCTTCAAGCCTTTCGAGTGAACATAATCCGCCAGCGCTTTCATGTCCGGGAATTTGCTGTTGGATGTAATGTTCCCCTCGGCGTCGCGCTGGCCTTCCCAGGTGTCGTCAATATTCACGTACACATATCCGGCATCGCGCATTCCACTTGCGACCAGGGCATCCGCGGCGGCGCGCACATCGGCGTCGGTCACCCGGGTGGCGAAATGGTTCCAGCTATTCCACCCCATGGGAGGCGTGGCCGCCAGTGCGTCGGATTGTGCGTAGGCGTTTACGCCAGACGGCAGGATCGCAAAAATCCCTGTGAACAGCAGAGCAAGAAAACCAAGACGACGATCGATACGCATATTGTCCTCCGAACCTGGAATCGCAGATGAAGCAAACGTCACTATGTTATCAGCGAGTACCGAATTGGTCTCGCTGCCGCCGCGCCATCCAGTTGCAAATCGCATTCAAGTCCGCCACCGGCGCCTGCGTATATGGGATGGTATGCAGATACGGCGGCGGACCGAACTCCGGAGTCAGCGTGGAAACTTCACGGCCGCTGCTCGCTTGCGCCTTCCATATCTGCTGCCACCATGCCTCGTGTGCGCTCAAGTGTTGGCCCCACTCTGGCGCACGCGGGTCCGGAACCTGCGGTCCTTCCTCATGGCCAACCCGGGCATGCAGATGCCAGCAGTGGGCAGCACTCAGATGCAAAATGCTGGCGCAGTCCTGCAGTAACCGTTCCGCAACACAGACCCAGTGGCTGTAATCGCAGGTCAGCTTTAACGACGGAAATCGCTGCAGAATTTTTTCGGTGTTCCAGGGATTTCCAAAGTATCGCGAGCGATGCGTTTCATGCGCAAGCACCACCCCAAGGGCCTTTTCCATCTCCAACGCCGCGCCATAAAAATCTTCCGCTTCGGCATAGCTCCACGCATCCGATCCGGTATGGCCGTTGATGAACAGCGGATTGTCATCGAGGCATTCCTCGATCTGGCTTTTCAGCGAGAGCAAATGCTCCGTAACCGTTCCGGATGGAGTGAACTGGTTGCTGAAGACTTGCGGAATCCACGCGAAATC
>JAJZCA010000235.1 GCA_021798735.1 Acidobacteriota bacterium
GGACAGATCGTCGGTCATTCTACGTCGCGAAAACATTTGTTTTAGCCAGTGCATCATAAGGTCCTCTTACTCCGCGCGCAGAGCCACCATGGGATCGATCGACGCTGCGCGACGCGCGGGCAGAAAGCAAGCAACCAAGCCGACGAAGATCAAAATTGCGGCGACCGCGGAGAAAGTGACGGCATCGGTCGGTCGCACGTCATAGAGCAGGCTTGAGAGCAGACGCGTCACTCCCAGGGCAGCTCCAATCCCCGCTGCCACTCCAAACACCAGCAATACCAAGCCTTGCCGCACAATCAACAGCAGCAAATCAACGCGCTGCGCGCCAAGAGCACTGCGAATTCCGATCTCCCGTGTGCGGCGAGCTACCTCATACGAGAGCAAGCCGTAGACGCCAATACACGCCAAGGCCAGTCCCAGCGCGCCGAAAAGTCCGAACAGCCGCGCTACCAGCCGCTCATTGAACAGGGTCCGGTCGACGATTTCCGATTGCGTCCTCATCCGGATCACAGGCAAATTGCGGTCGGCCTGATTCACGATCTGTCGCACCGCCGGCATGAAAACCGCGGGAGCTGCGGCTGTGCGCAGTACAAATGTCGCACCGCCTTTCATTAATGGCACATAGGTCGTCGGAGCCTCGGCACTTCGCAGATTTTGATACTTTGTGTCGCGCACCACTCCCACAATTGTCCATTGTGGGTCCTTCGCGTCGCCGCCGCCGATGCCGCCTAGATGCAGTCCAATCGGATTTCTCCCGCCTACGTATTTTTTTACGAATGCCTGATTGACAATCGCCACCAAAGGCTTTCTGTTCAGGTCCTCTGGACGGATCATCCGCCCGGCGGCCAGAGGAATTTTCATGGTTGTGAAAAAGTCCGGACCCACGAACAGCATTTGGGTTTCTACGCTGTTCTTGTCCGCTCGTCCCTCAACGTCCACCTCCCCCTTCCAGATCCCGCCACCCAGCAACGCACCTGACGAGTAGCTTGCGCTCACCACTCCCGGCAGAGCGGCCAACCGTCGCTGCAAGTTCGTGTATAGTTCTGGGGTTCGTTGTCCCTTATATCCGGCGAGCTCGGGTTCAATCGAGAACAGCAGCAAGTTCCGCGTATCGAATCCCGGGTCGATGCTATGCAGCTTATCGAGCGTGCGCAGCAGCAGACCCGCGCCCGACAGCACCACCACCGACAGCGCTACCTGCAGCACCACCAAGCCGCTGCCCAATCCAAATCGCCGTCTGCTCCCATGCCGCGTTGTGGCGGAGTTCCCCTTGAGCTCCGTTGCAAGGTTGGCTTGCGCTCCGCGGAATGCCGGCGCCAGCCCGAACCCAATCCCCGTCAGCACCGCTACGCCAATCGCAAACAGCAGCACCGGCGCGTTCGGATGCAGATCGAGCCGCATGGGGGCGTACGCATTTCTCGAAAAGAACGTCGCCAATCCTGTCGCTCCCATGTAGGCCACCAGCGTACCCAACGCCGCCCCTGCACATGACAGCAGCAGGCTCTCCGTCAACAACTGGCGAATCACGCGCCGTTTTCCGGCGCCCACGGCGATCCGCACCGCCATCTCTGTTTCGCGCGCCGCCCCACGCGCCAGCATCAGCCCTGCCACATTTGCGCAGGCGATCACCAGTATGATTCCCACAGCGGCCATCAGCAACATAAGCGGCTCGCCCAACCGAGCGCGAAATCCTGTCAGTCCGCTTTGCGCAGGCAGCAATCTCAGGCGCTGGTCATCCGTCGCCTTCCATGCGGGCTTGGCGCCGTGCGTCGTCTGATTGACGAACCAGACATTCATCGCCGCCTGGGCCTGTTCTCTCGAGATACCGGGTTGCAGCCGACCCACCACTGTCAACCACCACGGGCCGGCATCCGATGCGCCCGCCCAACCCACACCTAATGGCTTTGCCTGCTGCAGCGGCACCCACAGATCCAGTGACTTCCCTGGTGTCAGCCGGGTAAATCCTCGGTCCGCCACCCCCACGATGGTGAACACGACGTTGTTCAGCCGAACTGTCCGGCCCACAACGGTTGTCGCGCCGCCGAACGCGCGTTGCCAGTATCCATAATCGAGCACCGCCACAGCCGGGGCTCCGGGCTTCTCATCCTCCGGCTGCAGCGTTCTGCCCAACGCGGCCCGAACCTCCAGCGTCTCAAAATAACTGCCTGAAACCAGTTCGCCCTGGGCGATGCTTGCCTGCCCATTGCCGCTCAGGTCCATCTCTTCTGGCCCGGCGAAGGCCATCGCACTCGAAAACAGATCTCTGCGTCCTGCGATCTCTTGAAACATGGGATAGGACAGGGAGCAGCCACTGAAACTCCTTGCATTTCTATCAGACGCACAATCCCCGTAGCTGCTGGACCCCGTCGTGAGATTCGGCCAAGTGTGCGCCGACCATTGCATCACCACCAATTCGTTTGGATTCCGCACCGGCAGCGACCGCAGCAAGACGGCATTCACCAGGCTGAAGATCGCGGTGTTTGCGCCAATTCCCAGCGCCAGCGTCAGTACGACCACAGCGGTAAAGCCGGGAGATTTGCGGAGTTGGCGGAGGGCGAATTTGATGTCGGCCCAGATGCTTTCGACCAGCGGCCACATCCAGACTTCGCGGCTGCGCTGTTCGAGCAGGGTGGCGTTGCCGAAGGCGCGGCGCGCGGCGTGGATGGCCTCCTCGCGCGGCATGCCGTTGGCAACCAGCGCTTCGATCTTCTCCTCGATATGCTGCTGCATCTCCTCGGACAGATCGTCGGTCATTCTTCGTCGCGAAAACATTTGTCGGAAGCGGCTCATGGTGTACTCCTCAGAAGCGGTTGCGTCGAGGCCTAATCCCATGTCTCAAACGCGAGACATGGGGCACCCGTGTTCCTCAGCGGTTGGGCGCGAGAACCAGCGAGATGCCTTCGAGCATCTGCTCGAAGCGCAAGACTTCGCGCTGTAGATGTTTGGCTCCTTTGGGCGTGATGCTGTAGGTTCGCACCCGGCGGTTGGAGGCGGAAATCGTCCATTCGGCATCGACCAGGCCGGCTTTCAGCAGGCGTTGCAGGGCGGGGTAAAGCGAGCCCTCCTCCACCTGGAGCAGGTCGCGCGAGCGCTGCTGAATGTGCTGGACCATGGCATATCCGTGCAGGGGCTGGCGATGGAGAGTCTGCAGGATCATGATTTCGAGCGCGCCGGGAAACAGGTCGCGCGGTCCGGAGGGCAATGCGGGTGATTTTGGCGTCATAAGCTTGTTTGTAACAAGCCTAGAGTAAACATGGGTCGAAGCGACCGTCAACCGAAATATGAAGGGGCCGAACGGAATTGCACTGTTGGCTGTACAGGAGGCGATTTGTGGCGGGTTTCGAGAGTCATCAGAGAGAGTGAGAGAGTCAATTGACTCGCATCGTTGTGCGCCTTAGTCTCGAAGGAGAGGGTTGCGGCGGAATTTGCTGGCAAGCGGCTCGAATTTCAACCTCGCCTGGAGGCATCGCGATGAAGTTCCTCGTTGCCGATCTTGAACGGCAGGCCATCGATTTTGATGAATCACTTGCTCCGGGAAGCATTGATTTTGTGGACGATATGCAGCAGGTGGGGGTGTTGCACACGCAGGGCCGCGCCGATCTGCTAAAGGAGCATCGCGGCACCAACGATATTGTCGAGGACATCCGGGTGCGCGGCAGCCTGGACACCCGCATGGAAGTTGCCTGTGCGCGCTGCCTGGACCCGGTGTCGCAGCCGATTGAGGCCAGTTTTGACCTGATTTTTCGTCCCAGCGGGGCCGATCTGGACAATACGGATCGCGCGATTTCCACATCGGAGACCGAAATCGGCTACTATGAAGGAGACGGTTTATTGCTTGAAGATGTGCTGCGTGAGCAGATCCTTCTGGCGCTTCCAGCCAAGAACCTTTGCCGCGAAGACTGCAAGGGGCTTTGTCCGGAGTGTGGCCGGAACCGGAACACGGATCCCTGCGATTGCGCGACCGCTTCGACCGATCCGCGCTGGAACCAGTTGAAGGCATTGCAGCCGCAGCTAGTTCGCAGCCAGGACAAGCCATAATTCTATAAAGATTGTTGCACCCGCCTTCGAGAACTCTCACCGGAATAGCGCCTTTGATGGCGTGCGATCGAGTGGAGAGGGACGAGCGGCGGGGAAAGGGAATTTCCATGCCGAATCCGAAACGACGCCACTCCAAACAACGCACCGCCAAGCGGCGTTCGCACGATTTTCTAACCACGCAGTCGCTCTCTGAGTGTCCGAATTGCCACGAACGCAAGCTGCCGCACCAGGCGTGCCCGAAATGCGGCACCTATAAGGGGCGCGACGTCCTGGCCATTGCGACAAAGGAACAAAAGAGCTAACTGCCGCCTTCCATGCTGATTGACATCGCGCTTGACGCCATGGGCTCCGACAAATCGCCAGAGCCGGAAATTCGCGGCGCAATTTTGGCGTGTCGGCTGTTGCAGGTGCGGGTGCATCTTGTGGGCCCGGAGCGCACGCTGCGACCGTTGCTGGCCAAGCAGATGCGTCGCGCCGGAGAGCGCCATCTTCCTATAAAGATTGTTCAGGCCAGTGAAGCGATTGGCATGGACGAAAAGGCTGTGCAGGCGGTCCGGACGAAGCGCGACTCCTCGATGCGCGTGGGCCTGCGGCTGGTGCGCGAGGGTGTTGTCGCAGGGTTTATGACGGCGGGGAATACGGGCGCCGCCATGGCGACGGCGAAGATGGTGCTGGGCACGCTGCCGGGCGTGGATCGTCCCGCGCTGGTGGCGGTGCTGCCGACCAGTACGGGCAAGCCTTGCCTGCTGCTGGACGTGGGCGCGAACGTCGATTGCAAACCGAAAAATCTGGAGCAGTTTGCGGTGATGGGGGAGATGTATGCCCGCGCCGTGCTGAAGGTGGAACGTCCGCGGGTGGGCCTGCTTTCCATTGGCGAAGAAGAAGGCAAGGGCAATGAGCTGACGCGGGAGAGTTTTCCTCTGCTGCAGCGGTTGCCCATGCATTTTCTGGGCAATGTGGAAGGCCGCGACATTTATAACGGCCAGGCGGATGTGGTGGTCTGCGACGGATTCATCGGCAACGTGGCGCTGAAGACGTCAGAAGGATTGGCGCGGCTGGTGCGGGAATCGCTGCGGGAATCCTTGACTTCCACGGTGACGGCGCAGGTGGGCGCGCTGCTTTCGCGCAAGGCATTCAACGACTTTAAGAAGCGCCTGGATCAGTCGGAATACGGTGGCGCTCCCCTGCTGGGCGTGCGCGGGGTGTGCATCGTGGGGCATGGGTCTTCGAACGAGCGCGCTATTATGAATGGCATCCGCGTGGCTGCTGAGTTTGCGCAGGCCAATGTGAATGCGCATATTGAGCAGGGTCTGGTGGCGTTGAATGGCGCACCGGCGGAATAGCGAACAAGAATGAGCACGACCGAAAATCCAAAAAAAATCATTGCATTTCTTTTTCCGGGCCAGGGATCGCAGGCGGTCGGGATGGGCCGCGAGTTCTTCGATGCGTTTCCAGTGGCGCGCGCGGTGTTTGAAGAGGCCGACGAAGCGCTGGGATTTTCCATCTCTCGACTGTGTTTCGACGGGCCGGACGAGGAGTTGCGGCTGACAGAGAATACGCAGCCGGCGATTCTGACCGTTTCTGTGGCGGCGTTGCGGGTGCTGGCGGAGCGCGGGGTTTCATGCCAGTTCGCCGCCGGGCATTCGCTGGGAGAATACTCGGCGCATGTGGCGGCGGGAACGCTGTCGTTTGCAGATGCGGTGCGGACCGTGCGCCATCGCGGACGATATATGCAGGAGGCGGTGCCAGCGGGAGCGGGCGCGATGGCGGCGATCCTGGGGATGACGGCGGAAGCTGTGAGCGAAGCGTGCGCGGATGCGGCGCGGGAAACTGGCGGCGTGGTGGCTGCGGCG
>JAJZCA010000236.1 GCA_021798735.1 Acidobacteriota bacterium
CTCGATGTGGTCGATATTGCTTCCCAGCGTGAAGAAGCGCTCGAAGGTGTTGGTGATGTCGGCTTCAATCTGTTCCGGCGGCATGCCGGAATAGAACGTCGCCACCACTACGACCGGTATCTTGACAGCCGGAAACAAGTCCACCGGCATGCTCAGCAGATTCACCGTTCCAATCACCACAATGGCCAGACACGCCATCAGGATGAAGAACGGATACCGGATCGCGAACGACGACATCTATTTCCGGCCTCGACGTACGGTGGTGGGTGAAGATGGGCTGCTTCCGTGGCTTGAGCCCGATGTTTGAGTGAATGACGTCAGATCCATATCCACCGGGCTCGGCGTCACCAATTGTCCCGGCTGATAATCGGACTGGTTGCCGACGATCACTCGATCGCCCACCTTGACCCCGCTGACGATCTGGTAATAATTCGGGCCCTGAATCCCCAGCACCACCGGACTCTTCACGACATGATTGGTGTTGTCCACAATCAGGACGTATGGCTGGTCGCCCTCCACGATCGCGTCGATCGGCGCCATCATGGCGTTGCCGGCGCTCTTCAATGGGAAGGTCGTGTCGGCGTACATTCCAGGGGCCAGATGCAGGTCCGCATTTGGAATGTCGACCTCCGTCAGCATGGTGCGAGTACTGCGGTCCATTGACCGCGTGAAGCGGACAATCTTCGTGTTGATCGTCTCTCCCGTGGCCTGCACTTGAACCACCGCGGGGCCGCCGATCTTCATATAGTCCGCATCGGACTCCGGTACCGGCATGCGAAGGCGCAGCAGCCCGCTCTGGGCAAGGCGGACAATCGGCATCGCATTGGTACTATCGTCCGTGCCCGCCGCAATCAAGGCGCCCGTGTCCGCATAGCGAAACGTAACCACGCCGTCGAACGGCGCGCGCACATACGAATAGGCCTGCAGCGCCTTGTAATGTTCCAGCGTGGCCGCGTCTTCGCTCATTTTCTCCTGCGCCGCCGCGTAGGCTGACTTGGCCGCATCGATCTGCGCCTCGGACGACAGGTCGGCCGCCTGCTTGTTGTCGACGTCCTGCTGCGCAACCAGTCCCGGCATGGTGGCGGCTGCGTTCTTCAGCCGGACATATTCCAAGTGCAGGGCGGTGTGGATGGCCCCGGCCCTGGATACGTCATTCCGGGTCCGCTCGATTTCCGACTGGTCGCGCCGCACCGCCGCCTTGGCAGCGTCTACCTGGGCGTTCAATTGAGGAACATCGAGAATCGCCAAGACTTCCCCGGTGTGTACCCGATCGCCGATATCGACAAAAATGTTTTTAACGTAACCGGTGACTTCGGCGTGCACTAGCACATCCTGATACGCCTGAAAGACTCCCGGGACCGTGACGGAAGACTCCGCCGGCCGCAGTTGGACGGTTGCCACCGCGGCGGATGCGGCCTCATTCCTGGAGGTACTGGCCGCGTCCGCGGGGTCGCCTCCGCGCCGGTCGAATTCAAACCAGATTGCGGTAACCGCGACAAGCGCGACGACTACCAGGACAGCAGTGCGTTTCGAAATATTCATGGAAAACATTCCTGCCTATGCCGAACGGCATAGCTGTGGACAGCAAAAATAGGGCCTGCCGTGCGGCTGCGAAGACCGAATTGGCAAAAGTCAACGCGACTCAACGACAGGGGCTTCTACAACTCAGACGATAGCGAAGGGGGCGGTAAAAAGAAGAAATGAGCCAGGCTGGGCCATAGGCGTGCGCCAGCGTGCTGGTCAGACTCGTCGCGTTGCACACGGAAGGCAAGGGCAACTTCGGAATTACCCGGCGAGTTGAGTGTCGCGTAGAAGGCAAAAGCCGGCACAAACACCGCGAAGGCGTCGATTCCGCGCATTGACGGCACTAGGATCGGATTGCGTTTTGTCAGGCACGCCTTGATGGCGGTCGACTGATGGATCGCTTGCTGCGACGTATCGTATTGCGTCAGCCGGCGATGCATCACCCACCCAAACACGGCCAGCACAACCATAAACAAACAGACGCTAAATCCACTCCGAACCGCATGTTGCCCGGGATAGGTCCGGGCACACACTTGCCGTTCCGATGCCTGATTGTTGTTGATATGCGCCTTCACAATCTTCCTCTGTCCAGATGCGGTGCCGCAGATTGTCTTGGATGCGGTTCTTGACATCGCCATGTCCCAGCCACAGCCAGGTTGTAGCGCGTGGTTGTCATCCGCTGTTGTAATGATACGTTGTCGGACCGCTTCAGGGAAAATGACCGATCATTTTGCCGTAAGACGTCTGCAGCATCAGAAGACTGAGTCCGCTCCTGTTCGACGCCCAGGAAACGAAAAGGTTATGAGCCGAAATCAAATTGATACAGCAGAGCGGCTCGATTCTCGGCAAAGTTTAGAGATAATAAAGATGTCTACGTCTGAATCCTATGGCAGTTGCTAGAACCGCAGAGAGCAAATTTCACCTCACGCCCACTGAGCGAATCCAGCGCCGTCGCCTCATCGTCCAGGACACCTTGGCCCTGCTCAGCTTGACGCTGGTCACAATCTGCATTGGCGTACTCACTTATTTCTTCTTCCACTCCTTCGCCGAACACCGTAGTGTCCTCGAGAAACGCTGGTACAAACGCGGTCAGATCGCCATGACGGCCGGTCATCCCGCCGAAGCGGTGGAAGACTTTCGATCCGCTCTTTCCTTCTCCTCCACCAATGCCAACTATCAAATGGCGCTGGCCGAAGCGTTGGCCGCTTCCGGGCGCCCCGAAGAAGCCGCAGCCTATTTTTCCACCCTGCACGATGCCGAGCCCGGAGACGGATATCTCAATCTTCAGTTGGCGCGCCTGGCGGTGCGGCGCGGCAATTCCCCGCAGGCCATCGAATATTATCAGACCGCTTTGAACGGCATGTGGAGCGGGCAGGGAACCGAGCGTCGCCTGCAAATCCGCCTGGAGCTGGCGCAATATCTCATCTCTCTCGCACGTCCCGTCGAGGCCCAGGGTCAGCTTCTCGCCGCCGAAGGAAATTCGCTCGACAATCCTGCCGCCCTCTTCAAGATTGCCAATCTGCTGCGCCAGGCCGACGATCCCACCGACGCACTTACTGCCTACCAGCGCGTCGTGCATCACCGCAACGCCGCTCCGGCTCAGGTGCTCGCTTCTCTCGACGCGGAATCGCAGATGAACGCCTCCATGGGTCAATATAAGCGAGCCGCACAGGCCCTCATCCGCTATATCGCGAAATCGCGCCAATACCCAAGAGCAGCCACGGCGAAGCAGAAACAGGATGTCGAACAACAATTGGATATATATCTGCGTATGTTGCAGTTGATTCCATTCGACAGTCTGCCGCCCCGGCAGCATAACGCCCGCGTGTTGCAAGCGGCCGCGATTGCCCACAAGCGTTATGAAAGTTGTCTGCAAGCGTCGCAATCGCACAACGATCCCAACGCCGCCAATCCCGATCTGCTGGCCCTCGGCACTCAGTGGACGGAATTCGGATCCCCCAACGCCCATGCGCTCGAAGGCAATGCGTCGCTGCAGGATCGAATTGCCACATGGACCAACCAGGCTGAAATATTGACGGCCAAGGTATGTGGCGCTCCCACGGGTGAAGATGCTCTTCTGCTGCAACTGGCGCAGACCCCGGACAAGACAGAATGAGAGAACTGCCCGCCAGCCCCACTTCGACTAGCGCCTCTACGGCGCGGCTGCCGCTTGCCGCCGCTCCTCCTGCGACCGCTGCCTTTCAGCTCTCTGACGCTGAAATTCAACACATCGCTCCCACTCGCGGCGATCGCCTGTTTCTCGTCCTCTCTATCTTCATCGGCCTCCTCTCCGGGCTGCTGGTCGTTTGTTTCCGCATGTCCATTGAATGGCTGCGAGTGTGGCTGCTCGGCTCCGTGCCGCACCCCGGCCAATATCGCCTCCTGCTTGCTCCCATGCTCGTCGGCCTGTTGCTTGGCCTCATGGTCAAGTATCTCTTTCCCCAGGCCCGCGGCAGCGGCATCAATCAAACCAAGGCCGCGCTCTACATCTACAACGGATACATTTCCGTTCGAACGATGATCGGGAAATTCATTACCTCGGCGCTCGCCATCGGTTCAGGCCATTCGCTCGGGCCGGAAGACCCATCCCTGCAGATCGGCGCCGGCATAGCCTCGCTGATCGGTCGTCGTCTTCATCTCAGCCGCGAGCGGCTCCGTCTGTTCGCCCCCGTCGGCGCGGCCGCCGGCCTGGCCGCTGCCTTCAACGCGCCCATCTCCGCCATTCTGTTTGTCATTGAAGAGGTCATCGGCGCGTGGAGCGCCGCCGTCCTCGGCTCCATCGTGCTCGCCGCGGTTTCCAGCGTCGTAATCGCGCGCTATTTCTGGACCTCGCAGCCCATGTTCCACATTCCGCCCATCACCATGCGCGATAACCGTGAATTGCTGGCCTACGCCGTCCTCGGTATCGTCGGCGGATTTGCTGCCGTCCTCTTTTCCCGTCTGCTCGCCACCTTGCGCCCCTGGCTGCGCTCGCTTCCCAACTGGACCCAGGTCTTTCAACCCGCCGTGGCCGGTTTGCTCGTCGGCGGCATCGGCTTCTTCGGCTTTCCCCAGGTGATGGGCGCCGGCTACGACACCATCGATCACGCCATGCATGGCGAGTATCTCTGGCACGTCCTGCTGGCGCTGGCAGTGCTGAAAATTCTCGCCACCACGCTTTCCTTTTCCAGCGGAACTCCCGGCGGCATGTTTGCCCCAACTCTATTTATCGGAGCAATGCTGGGCGCGTCCGTCGGCAGTTTCGAAAAACATTTCTTTCCCCACCTCACCGGTTCCGTCGGCGCCTACGCCCTGGTCGGCATGGGAGTCTTGTTCGCCGGCTTCCTGCGCGTCCCTCTCACCAGCGTCTTCATGGTGTTTGAGTTGAGCGGAAATTACTCCATCGTCCTGCCCGTCATTCTCGCCAACACCCTGGCCTACCTCATCGCTCGCAGCCTGCAGCCCGTCCCCATCTTTGAAACCCTCACCCTGCAGGACGGCCTGAATCTCCCGTCAATGGAAGAGGCCCGGGAAGAGACGACTTTGCGGGTTGAGGACGCGCTGCATCCGCTCGACGGCCAGGTCTTCGCCGGCTCCGATCCCGCCGCGTCCATTGCCACAAAATTGCAGGAGGAGAAAGAAGAAATCGCCCTCATCCGCTGCGCCCGCAATCGCTGGTATGTTCTGCCCGCCGCCGACCTGCCCAAGCTGGTGCAGGCCTCCACCCGCGTCGATCAGCCCATTGAGGAGCTACTCCCCGACGATCGCGCGCCTTTCCTCTATCCCGACCTGCCGCTCAACGAAACCCTGGCCCACTTCCATCGCTGGCCCATCCTGCCCATCGTCAACCGCGCCGTCTCCGGCCTGCTCGAAGGCGTCGTCTCCCAGGCCGACGTCCTCAAGTGCTACCAAGACCACGCCCACGTCCAGGGCTAGCGAATTCCTCACTCTCGGCGATGAGAAAAATCTGGGTGCCCCACGTCTCGAATTTGAGACGTGGGATTGTAGGATGTATCCATGCCGAAGGCTTTGGTGCGTTATCAGTAGTGGAGATTTGCACTTCGTGACATTCAGTTGCTATCGACGACGGCCTGGTTGGGGAGCCGGAGTCGTGGGCGTGGTCTAGCTTCCGGCATTACTGGACGGGAGAAGAGGGTCTGGTGGAGATTGAGTCGCCATGGACGGCTGCGCGGAGGGATCGTGCCGGGATGTAATCCCACGTCTCAGAAACGAGACGTGGGGCACCCAAGACTGCCGAGCCAAATTGAGACCTGGGCCACCCGCCCCAGAGTGCGCGCCGGTCCTGTCATCCAGTTCGGTAGTGTCAAATCTTTTGTGTATGTA
>JAJZCA010000237.1 GCA_021798735.1 Acidobacteriota bacterium
CCGGCATCATCAGCTTTTTCCAAAATGACATTCCAGCGGCTTTCACCGGCGTGAAAGATCCCAAGTTGCTGAATGAGTTTCACGCGTCGAACGCGGCTGTGATTCAGGCGCTGAACAGCTATCAACGGTGGGTCAAGATGGACCTGCTGCCGAAGTCCAATGGAGATTTTCGTATTGGTGCGGCGACCTTCAGCGCCAAATTGCACGATGACGAAATGGTCGACATCCCGCTGGACCGCTTGCTGGAGATTGCGTACGCCGATCTGCACAAAAACCAGGAACAATTTCGGCAAGTCGCCCACGAACTCGACCCCAGCAAAACGCCGATGCAGGTGCTGAGCGAGTTGCAACATGACCATCCGGCCCCGGACCAACTGCTCGGAAAATTTCAGGACACGTTCAACAACCTGATCCAATTCATCCGCGAGAAAAAGATCGTCACCATCCCGTCCGATGTCCAGCCGACGCTGGAAAATACGCCGGCGTTCATGCGCGCGACTACATTCGCATCGATGGATTCACCGGGCGCGTACGAGACCGGCTCCCACAAGGCATATTTCAACGTGACGGTGCCGGGAGCGGAGGAAACGCCGCAGGAGCAGGCCGAAAGCATGGCCGCCTTCAACATCGGCACCATTGTCAGTACCTCTGTGCATGAGGCCTATCCTGGCCATTATGTGCAGTTTCTGTTTATGCCGCAGATTCATTCGCGGGTGCGGAAAATGCTCTACTCCAACAGCAACGTGGAAGGCTGGGCGCACTATTGCGAGCAGATGATGCTGGACGAAGGCTATGGCCGGCCGGGGTGGGGCGTGAAGGATGCGCGGGAGGCAAAATTGATTCGGCTGGGTCAGTTGAGCGATGCGCTGCTGCGGGACGCCAGGTTTATTGTCGGCATCAAAATGCATACCCAGGGGATGACGATCGCTCAGGCGGTGGATTTTTTTCAGAAAGAAGGCTACCAGACGCGCTCGACTGGCCTGGTAGAAGCCAAGCGGGGCGCGGGCGATCCGACCTATTTGTATTACACGCTGGGCAAGCTGATGATCCTGAAACTGCGAGCCGATGTGCAGCAGAAAGAGGGCGCTGCATTTTCTGTGGAGAAGTTTCACAATGAGTTTTTGCGCCAGGGAGGCGTGCCATTGCCCATAGTCCGGCGCGCGATGCTGGGAAATTCATCGCCGGTTCTGTAGCGTTTCCGGTGCATACAACAAGGGGACCGGGATGCTCATCTCATAGTCGATATAAATAAAGCGCTGACGGAAGCCGCAATGCATATACTGCGATACTGGATACGATTGCAGATTTGCAGATGATGCCCCCCGCGCCATCGAAGATATTTGGAGAAAGCAAGTCAACATGTCAAAAATTAAAATCCGCAAAGCAGTATTTCCAGCCGCAGGATTGGGCACGCGTTTTTTGCCCGCCACCAAAGCCATTCCAAAAGAGATGTTGCCGGTCGTCGATAAGCCCATCATTCAATATGGCGTGGAAGAAGCGATTGCAGCCGGCTGCGACCAGATCATTATTGTCACCGGTCGCGGCAAGACTGTGATTGAAGATCATTTCGACATTAGCGTGGAGTTGGAACATCAACTGGAGTCGCGCGGCAAGAACGATTTGCTGGCGATGGCGCGGCAGATTTCCAACCTCGGTCGCGTCGCCTATATTCGGCAGAAAGAGGCGATGGGCCTTGGCCACGCAGTGCTGATGGCACGCGACCTGGTCGGCGACGAACCGTTCGCCGTGATTCTTCCTGACGACGTGATCGACGCTACGCCGCCCTGTCTGCAGCAAATGGTTTCTGTTTTTGAGGAGGTCCAGTCCAGCATTCTAGCCACCCAGGTCGTCGAAGGGCCGGCCATCTCGGCGTATGGCGTCATCGATGCCAGTCCGACGTCTAAGGATTCGCGGGTCATGGAAGTGAAAGGCCTGGTGGAAAAGCCTAAGCTGAAGGATGCGCCTTCGAAAAACGCCATCATCGGTCGCTACATTTTAACGCCGCGTATTTTTGACCTGCTGGAAACAACTCCGCTGGGTGCAGGTGGAGAGCTGCAACTCACCGATGGCATTCGCGGCCTGCTGGAGTATGAAAAGGTCTACGGCTACAGCTTTGAAGGAACGCGTTACGATGCTGGAGATAAGCTGGGCTTCTTAAAAGCGACGGTGGAGTTTGCGCTGAAGCGAGACGATCTGGGAGAAGAATTTCGCGTGTGGCTGCAGGGATTATTGCAGCTAAAAAACTAATTCTTCCAAACTTTAAGACGAGGAGTGCGCGATGAAGGTCAATGACAAAGTTGCCAATTTTCACCTGCAAAATCAGGATGACGAGACGGTGCAACTCACAGATTTTTCTGGGAAGCCTGTGGTCTTGTTTTTCTATCCCAGGGCCGATACTCCAGGTTGCACCATTGAGGCGTGCGGCTTTCGCGACACGTTTACCAAGCTGCAGAAAGCTGGCGCTGTGGTGCTTGGCATCTCCCGTGACACGCCGAAAGCGCAGAAGAAATTCCAGGAAAAATACAATTTGCCCTACCCGTTGCTGGCCGATGTGGACGAGAAGGTCTGCAATCAATTTGACGTGATGCGCGAAAAGAATATGTACGGCAAGAAGGTTTTTGGTATCGAGCGCACTACGTTTCTGATTGGTCCGGACCAGCGGCTGCTGAAGATATTTCCCAAGGTGAAGCCCGAGGGCCATGCGGAAGAGGTTCTGGAAGCGATTCGCGAATATGCCAAAACCGGCGCGTGAAATTGAACACGCTGGACCGGCTCTCGATCCAGCGCCGTGGCGACTGCTGCCGCGAGGGCTCTTCGACGCGCCGCCAGAGCAGGTTGCTCGCTTGCTGTTAGGGAAGATTCTTGTCCGCCGCGGCAGAGGCGGCCTACTCGCGGGGCGCATCGTCGAGACCGAAGCGTATCTCGGGGAACATGATGCTGCCGCACACGTTGCCAGCGGGCGTACCGCGCGCAATGCAGTGCTCTACGGCCCTCCGGGTCATGCCTATGTTTACAGCATCTATGGGCTGCACTTTTGCATCAATGTCAGTTGCTTCCAGGAGGAAGTTCCGGGTTGCGTTTTACTGCGCGCGCTTGAGCCGCTGGAGGGCATTGCGGAGATGCGGAGAAATCGCGGACTGAGTGAGTCTGCGGATCTCCATCATCTGACCTCCGGGCCGGGCAAGCTATGTCAAGCGCTCGGCGTTACCCGTGCGGCAGACAACGGCCTGGACTTGACGATCGCCGATAGTCGATTGGGTTTGGCAGAAGATGGTTTTCAATGCGGGGCAATCCGCGCGACGCCGCGCATTGGCATTCGCAAGGCGACCGATTTGCCGCTACGATTTTTTCTTGCCGGGCACACCTGTGTTTCCGGTCGTGGCCGCTAGCAGAACATTGTCGATGAGCCGAGTGCTGCCGACGTACGCGGCGACAGCCAGCAGGGCGCCCGCGCGAACATCGTCTACCGGCAGCAGCGTATCGGGATCGACAACCGCGACGTAATCCACGCGTAGTGCAGGCTCTTTTTGCAGGGTTGCGCGCATAGTTTCCTGCAAAGCCGCTGCGCGATGTTCGCCACGTGCGGCCTGCGTCTGCGCCGCTTGCAAAGCGCGAGAAAGAGCCAGAGCCTGCCGCCGTTCCTCTGCTGACAGATAACGATTGCGTGAACTCATGGCCAGACCATCGGGCTCGCGCACGGTAGGACAGACAATGATCTCGACGAGGAAATCGAGATCTCGCACCATCTTTCTCAGAACGGCAACTTGCGCGGCATCTTTCTGTCCGAAGAAGGCAAAATCCGGCTGCGCAATGTGGAAGAGTTTAGCGACCACGGTGGCCACGCCGCGAAAATGTCCGGGGCGGGAAGCTCCATCGAGTCGGTCGCTCACTCCCTCTACGTCGACGAAGGTTGAAGCGCCGGGCGGATACATTGCATCGGCGGTGGGAGTAAAGACTAGATCGACGCCCTCGGCTTCGAGCATCTGGCAATCCTGTTCCAGTGTGCGCGGATAGCGGCTGAAATCCTCATTGGGAGCGAATTGCGTGGGGTTGACGAAGATGGATGCGATGACAATATCGCAATGCCGACGAGCGGCCTGCACCAGAGAGCGATGGCCCATGTGCAACGCGCCCATGGTGGGTACAAAGCCAACGCTTCGAGGCATTGCCAAGCCACTGCCCGCGCGAAGTTTGCGCAGCGCATCGCGAAGCTCTGGGATGTCAGGGTGAATTTGCATGGACGAAAACGCCTACGCCTTGCGAGGTTGCCGGATCGCGGCTGGAGCGACCGCAGCGCGAGTGGCACCAGCCCGAGCAAAGCTTCCGCGCGTCTCCGCGGACAGATGATAACTTTCCGCATCGTTGGGGAAGCTGCGTGTCTCTACATCCTTGCGATAGGCTTCCACGGCATTGCGAATCTGCGAAGCTACGTCTGCATAGCGGCGGACAAATTTAGCCGCGGGCGCAAAACTCAGGTTCAGCAGATCGTGCAGGACCAGGATCTGGCCGTCGCACTCCGGGCCTGCACCAATCCCGATCGTAGGAATCGTCAGTTCCGCGGTAATGCGCGCCGCGACCTCACGCGGAACGCCTTCCAGCACCAGCAGCGCCGCACCGGCCGTCTCCAGCGCCAACGCGTCTTCGACCAACTGCTCGGCAGCGGGCAGGGTCTTCCCCTGCACGCGGTATCCGCCCATGCGATGCAGCGACTGCGGGGTCAGCCCAAGATGACCGATCACGGAAATCTCCGCATCCGTCAGTCGCGCTACCAGTTCTACGCGATTGCGGCCGCCCTCCACTTTGACGGCTTCGGTGCCGGCTTCTTTCACAAACCTCAGGGCATTGCGCACGCCCTGCTGCACATCCTCGTGATAGGAGGCATAGGGCATGTCCGCAGCCAGCAACGCTCGGCGAACGCCTCGCCGCACGGCGCGCGTACACAGTAGCATCTCCTCCATGGTGACGGGCAGGGTGCTTTCGTAGCCCAGCATCACCATGCCCAGGGAGTCGCCGACCAGGACCAGGTCGACGCTGGCCTCGTCCACCAGGCGCGCCATGGCATAGTCGTAGGCTGTGAGCGCGGAAATCGGCACGCGATTGCGCTTCTTTTCCTGCAAGGTTGGGAGGGTGATTTTCAGAAAAGTAGATGAATGTGCAGCCGCTTCAGTGCTGCGCGGTTCGGTCAAGCTCATGGCAATCTCCAGTGCAGTTCCCAGTGTGCCAATGTTTCGGCCAGGTGCGGGATACCGCCCGTAACGAATCTCAGATTACGCCCGTTCCCGCCCGCTTACAAATTCTGGCCAATTTGAATTGGGTCGAGGCGCTCCTTCTTCTGCCTTAAAGCATTTTCACTGTTATTGTGATGCGAATATCGCTCTATCCCACCTCGGCTACGCTTGAACTGAAGGGCACCCATGACATTCTGTTATTTGTGAAAATGCTATAGGCAACTGCGAACGGATTTTTTGCACTCTAAATCAGCGGAAGTTTAGGCCAAAAGACTCACTATTTCTACCAAGCAACCGTCCATCTATTAGTCAGCCGCTGCATTCTGGCGACCGAAATAAAGCCAACAGGGCTTTTCGAGCCTGTCCGCATGAGGAGGCCTCACATGAAGCGGATTTGGAACGCTCTCCCTTTGTTGCTACTCGCCGCGCCGATGACCGGATATGCTGCAGAACAGTTAATTCCGGCCGGGTCACTGATCCAATGCACAGTTTTGGAGCCAAAGCTGTCATCCAAGAACATTGATGTTGGCGACCCGATTCTATGCCAGATAAGCCACTTCCAAATCTACGGTCGCTCCGTATTTCCCTATGGCAGCTACCTGGTGGGCCAGTTTCAAGA
>JAJZCA010000238.1 GCA_021798735.1 Acidobacteriota bacterium
TCTATTTTTTTCATTGACTTAGCTGGTAACACCAGCTACACTTGAAGGAGTTTCAACAATGGGAATTCTTAACCCCAACTCGACACCGAACACTCCCGATGGATCTCTGTCCATACGCCGCGCCGTCTCCATCACGGCGGGACTCTTCTGCGGCATCACCCTCAGCCTGCACTGCATCCAGCCAAACCACACCAGCGCGTCCGTTCTTGCGGAGGCCACCACAGCGACCACCCAACCGGCATCGGCCAAGACGACGCACCCCTCCCTGCCGCCAAAGAAGCTTCAGGATTGGCACCAGATTGGGTTGGCCTCCTGGTATGGCCGCGAGTTCCAGGGAAAAGAAACGGCCGATGGCGAGTCCTTCAACATGTATGACCTGACCTGTGCCCACCGGTTCCTGCCCCTTGGCACATGGGTGAAGGTCACCAATCTCCACACCCGCAAGTGGATCGTCGTGCGCGTCAATGACCGCGGCCCGGTTCCCGATACCAGAATCGCGGACTTGTCCTCAGAAGCCGCCCACATGCTGGGAATGCGAGGCCGTGGTGTGACTCGCGTCCGCCTGGACGTCATTGATCCCAAGGCAGCCGTTGAAATCGCCCGGCTCGACCGCATTCGCATGGCCCGCCTGGCCGCGGAACAGTCCACCACGGCTGCCGGCAACTAGAGCGGCTCAAAAATCCAAAATCTCCTCGCGCAAAAAACATCCCTGGCGCACGCAAAAAAACCATCCCTGGCACTGCCAGGAATGGTTTCTCTATAAACCCGATTGTCTCGCTGGAAAAAATCTCTCCGCCAACGCTACAGCTTCTCGTGGAACTCGCAAGCGGAACAGGAGATGTACACTCCGCCCGGCACGCCGCGCTCCCGGTCCTTGACGCGCTTCACAATGCGGGTCGGCTTGGAGCACTTGGGACAATCCGTGCTCTTGGTGGTGTCCATTTCCTTCTTGCGGTCGCCCGTTTTCGCAATCTTTGCCATGATCTTTCCAATCTCCTTCTACTTGTCGATCCGCGTCGCCGCATCGTCGCCCAATTTTTCTCGCACCATTCGCTTCGGCAGGTCTCGAAAACGACCAATCCGAAGCAACAGGAGATGAGTTGGAAAATCGGCCCTGATACGAGCCAGAGCAGTCGCGGATCGCTTCCAAGCCTAGTTTACACGAAGCCGCCAGTCCCCACTACCCTGGAATGGGCCTCATGCGGCTCATCCGGCCCGGCGCTGGAGGCTTCCTCCAGATCTTCTTCTTCCTGCTCGGATTCTTTAGCGACGTTTCTCAGCGAAACATGCTCGACACGCGCAAACGCCAGGCCCGCCGGAATCACCGTCAGAAATGTCACTACGTAGAGCGTCAGCGCACAGGCCGTAGCCGCTTCCGGCCCAACATGCAGCACGCTGGTCAGCACATAAATAATGGCGACCTGCGAGCCACCGCCGATGGCCGGCAACTGCACAAAGGAGCCGAACATACTGCCCGCCATCAACAGGATGGTTTGCGCCGCCGGAATCGAAGCCAGTTCCGGAACCGTGAACGAGTGCACGACCACAACATAGGCCAACGCAATCAAACCCCAGGTCAGGAAGGAATAAAACAGTGCCAGCAGCAATTCACTCCATCCCGCAATGGCATCCAGTCCATGGCTGAAGGCGAGAACTTTTTCGTGGACACCGTGGGCCAGCTTCTTGGAAATCACCCCTAACGAGCGGCTGGCGAAATCGGCAATCCTCGGTCCGAAGAAACGAATGGCCACGGCGACCAGCGCCAGCACCAGCGCAGCCGCGATACCGAAATACCCAGCGCGGCGAAACTGTTCATGATACGGAAGATTTCGTACCGATGGGCTGATCGAAAGCGTCACTGCGATGATGCCGGCCGCCGCCAACAGGTCAAAGACCCGTTCGACCGCATACACCGCCAGTTGCGATGTGAAGGTCACCTGCTGCCGCCGAGCCACCAGATACGGCCGTACAAATTCTCCCAGCCGCCCTAAGACGGCCACCGAAGTAAAGCCGATAAATTGAGCAGGAACCATCTGCGCCGGGGAGGCGGGCTTGGTGGGCCGCAAAAACACGCTCCAGCGAAATGCGCGCGTGATGTAGGCCCCGTAAATCAGCGCGGTCGCCAGCACCAGTTGCATCCAGCGAATCGAATCGAAAGTCTGGGTCAGGGTCGACCATTCAAAACTCTTTAGCGTCCGAAACTGGATATAGACGAGAACCACAAGCAGGGCAAAAATTCCGCCCATTACAAGCCATCGATGTCGTTTCATGCGGGTCTTTTCAGAGTACCTTGTCGGTCGTCACTTTGCAGGCAGGGCCGAGATTGCAGCCATCGACAACCATGGCGCGTAAGGGGTCTGCCGTCGCTCTTCACGCAATTTCCGCTGATTGAAATCATGGATCACACGCTCCACATAGCGACGCGTTTCCGCATAGGGTGGAATGCCGTGATAGCGGTCTACGGCTGCCGGACCCGCGTTATATGCTGCCAGCGCAAGCGCGATATCTTCGTGATAATACATTAGCAGCGCATCCAGATAGGCCGTGCCGCCGGCAATATTTTCGTCCGCGGCAAAGCTATTCCGCACTCCCAGGTCTTTCGCGGTTGCCGGCATCAATTGCATCAAACCACGCGCCCCGGCGCGAGAAACTGCGTGGGTATGGCCATCGCTTTCCGCATGAACCACACTGGCCAGCAGGTCCGGATCCAGATGATGGGCAGCGCCAGCCGCATGCAACAACGCGGGAATATCCGCAGGCTTGGCCGCTGCCGCCTGCAACGGGATCGTCGCCGACGTAGCCGCCTCAGGGAGAACAGCCGCCTGGCGAACGCTCTCTACCGCAACAATGTCCGCTGCGGCCACGTCCAGATAATTTTCTTCCGACGCCGTCAAATAAAGCCGCACCTGCCCATTCAGAATTCTCTCGTGATCGCAGACCAGCGCCGAGCCGGTGCGCAGCGTCACGCGCTCCGCCGCGCGGGCGGCTGCGACACAACAGACCAGTCCCAACAAGGCGCTGACATGCACGAGTTTTCGGTGCGTTTTCATCAAGATTGTTCGTTCAACCTTCGAAACTCAATCCGCAAGTACAGTCGCCGGGCTCTCCCGGTCACGAACCGCTGGGACTTCATTCAGCATACGCAGAATCGCATACGCCGCGCCATCGAACTCGTGGCTGCCAGTAACGCTCCAGCCATTCGCAACCGCCATGGCATGCAATTCCGCCGGAGCGTTTTCCATCACCACAGCGTGACCGGCATACGCCAGCATTTCGGCGTCATTCATATTGTCGCCGATGGCGACAATATCCGCAGCGTCAACCCCGCGGTCTACCGCCAGCCGTGCAAGGGCGTTTCCTTTGGAGCATCCGGTCGGCATCAAGTCCACAATCGAGAGATCGCGCGCGGCATAGACAGTCCTGTGAATGGAGATCCTCTGCCGCAAATGTTCCGCCTCCGCCGTCGTGGCATCCAAAGCCGCGAGACCATCGCGCATCGTAGCAAGAGTGCCGCAGATCATCGCCTGCACCGGCTCTTCTCCATGATCGAATGCGCGCTCCAATGGAAGCACCGCCTCAATCTCATGCAGGTTCAGTTCCACCCAGCGCGTCAGCCGTGCCTGCAGCATCTCGATGTTTTCAACCACCATGGTGCCTGGACCGGTGCGGTCAAACGTAAATACCAGCGAATCGCGAAATGCGTCCAACTGACGGCACAGCAGCAGGGCCGTTGCCACCGGCAGTCCAATGCGATGGATCAGGCGTCCGCCAAACGTACGCGTGATCGCGCCGTTGGAGCTGATCAGGACCGTCTCCGGATCGAGTCCAAGCGGAGCGAGAATCTGCCAGGCAAAACTGTGGCGCCTGCCCGTAGCGATGACGACCTCAACGCCGCTGGCGATAGCTTGTCGCAGCGCGGACGCGGTCGCTTCGGAAAGAACTCCTTTGCCGTTAAGCAGCGTTCCATCAAGATCGCAGGCCAGGATCCGCGGGCAGCCGGGCAGTTTTGGTGGCATAGTTCCAGTCTAATCGGCGACAATGAAGTTTCGCACGGTCAGCTTGAAATTTGCGGGAGCAAGGAAGATGACACAGCAGGATTCGCAGGGCCCTGAACAGGGTACGGCTGTCGGCGAGAACCAACGGAAAAGTCCAGTCGCGCCTTCCCCTGTTCCGAACAAAGACGACGATCGCGAATATGATCACCGCGGCGTGGCAATGCCGCGGCGCACGCGCATCGGCGGCATCATCATGCCTCAGTAATCGCGACGGCTCAATCAGGAGACCATGACAGAACGCCTCTACTCCACCGACTCATTTCTGACCAATTTCGATGCCGTAGTCACCGACATCCAGGAAGTTTCGCGTGCCAGCGGACAATCCCTGTGGCGAGTGGCACTCGACCGCTCCGCGTTTTATCCCACCGGCGGCGGCCAACCGTACGACGTTGGCACGTTGATCGCAACCTCTCGCAGCGGAGCGGAACTGACCGCTGAGATTGTCAACGTGGAAGAGGACGACCACGGCGAGGTGTGGCACCATACCGCAAAACCGCTGATTGCCGGCACTCAAGTGCGCGGCTTTGTCGATGCGGCGCGGCGACTCGACCACATGCAGCAACATTCCGGCCAGCATCTGCTGTCGGCGGCGTTCATTCAGGTTTGCGGAGCGCGGACGGTTTCCTTCCACCTGGGCGACACCAGTTCCACCATTGATCTCGATGTCGACAACTTGAAGACGAGCACTCTGGAGCAGGCGGAAAAGCGGGCCAACCAAATTATCGCGGAGGACCGTCCGGTCACGATGAGCGTGGTTCCGCGGGAACACGCCGAGAGCCTGCTGGCTGCGGGCGAGCTACGCAAACTGCCACCGCGCCAGGGTGACCTGCGCATCGTCACCATTGACGACTTCGACCGCAATGCCTGCGGGGGTACGCATGTTCGCTCCACCGGACAAATCGGCGGACTGCATCTTCGCGGACTGGAAAAAGTGAAACAAGGCCTGCGCGTCGAATTTGTCTGCGGCCTACGCGCGGCGCGGGCCGCACGCAACGATTTCAATCGGTTGACCGAGGCTGCGCGACAACTTTCCGTTGGATTCGAAGAAGTGCCGCAAGCCATTCAACGCCTGCAGGCGGACGCAAAATTGGCCGCCAAGCACACGCTGCGGCTGACCAATGATCTGGCGCAATATCAGGCGGCGGAGTTGATCGCGCAGACTCCGATCGAAGCTGGCCTGCGGATGATTCAGTTGCAACTGGCGGCAGCAAACCAGGTAGATGCGTCCTACGCCAAAATGTTGGCCAGTAAGATTGCGGCGCAGGCGAAGCAAACGGTTGCGCTGATCGGCTGGAAGCCGGAAGATCCAGCAGCACCGGCGACAGTGGTTCTTTCGCGCAGCGGCGATCTCGATTTCGATTGCGGAACTTTGTTGCGAACAACGTTGGCGTCCCACGGCGGGCGAGGCGGCGGCTCGAAAGACATGGCCCAGGGTTCCGTGCCTGTCGAAAAGTTAGCGGCGGCCCTGGATGAGCTGGCCGCACACTGTCAGGCATCGATCGCGGCGAAGTAACGCCGACCTGACGAACTCACTCTCCAACCATCCCAAGCGACAAGCATCAATGCCCGCGCGGGCGACTCGACGGCGCTTGGTCGCTGGATGGGTTCGCTGGCGGAGCAGCGGCGATCCGGCGACGGTCGAGATACGCCAGCAGCAGCATCGTCAGTCCGAACAGCGACAGCACCACTCCCCAGACAAGGTTGATGTCAATCCCCAGCGATTTCCCATAAA
>JAJZCA010000239.1 GCA_021798735.1 Acidobacteriota bacterium
CTTGCTAAATCCGCAGTCGGCGGCCATGGCCAAGGATGTAACGTCTTTCCACGCCACGAACGCAAGTTTGCCGCCCACGTCGATCACACGCGCTGAATTTCCTGCTCCGCCAACCTCAAGGTGCGGCGCCAGCAGCGCATAGACCTTGAGGCGACGCAGGAAATCTTCATCGCCTTCAACGCGCACATGAATCAGCACTGTCGATTGATGCGGATCGGAAATAATTTCCTTGATGAGGACATATCGCCCAAGTGGATCGCGGCTCGTAAGCCGGACCCCAAGCGCTTCCGGGTCAAGGTACTCGAAACTGCGGTCGAGATCGCGCTTCTCTTCGTGGAAAAACGTCTCTCCATCGCCGATCAGGAATCCGAGGTCTCGAACCTGCGGACGATCGATGGTCGGATAATAGATTTCGTTCAGGATGCCGTGCGCAATGGTGTACCAGACCCGGCTGGAAGCGGAATACGCTGTGCCGACCGTCTGCTTTTCACTCGAAGTCCAACGCGGCTCCATGCCGGGAGCCCCAAATGCCGATCCGCCCGACGTGACCCACAGATACTCAGGGGCGCCAAAAATCATCGCACCTCCAAAATTGCAGCATTGTATGTTTGGCCGTACAGGCACCCACTTCGCATCAGGTCCATTCTATGAGGCTTCCTCGAGTCATCTGAATAGATAGACGTGCCACCGACGATATCGGTGCATATCTCTCGAAAAGAAATGCGCTTCGCGTTGCGACACGGCTCGCCCTGAATGCATCTGATTCACTGAAGGATCACGGGGAGCAGGGACCGAGCGTAAAATGACTGTGCGTCTGAATTCTATCGATTGATCCCGTACCCTCATTCGTTCGGCCGTTGCTCCCATTGGCGACAAGGCCATAGAGTGCTGCGGACATCGGACCTTCACCAGCAGCGCTCTACGAAAATCGAACACAACAGCAGAAAAACCTGCAATAAAAACAGGAGGATTCCATTGGCACACGAAGTTCCACCACTTCCCTACGACTACGCCGCCCTTGAACCCCACATCGACGAAACCACCATGCATTTGCACCACGATAAGCATCACCAAGCTTACGTCAACAACCTGAATGCAGCCATCGAAAAACATCCCGAATTGGCCAACCGTTCTGCCGAAGATTTATTGCGCAAGCTTGACAGCGTTCCGGAAGATGTTCGCACCGCAGTCCGCAACAATGGCGGCGGCCACGTGAACCACACCATGTTCTGGCAGATCATGAAGCCCAAAGGTGGAGGAGAGCCAACCGGCAAGATTGCCGAGCAGATCAAGAAGGATTTTGGCAGCTTCGAGGATTTCAAGAAGCAGTTCAACGAGACCACCGCCAAGCAGTTCGGCTCCGGATGGGGTTGGCTGATCTATGAGGGCGGAAAGCTGAAAATTATCACCACCGCCAACCAGGACAGCCCTTTCACGCAGGGCCATTTCCCGGTTCTGGGCAACGATGTTTGGGAGCACGCGTACTACCTGAAGTATCAAAATAAGCGTCCCGAATACCTGGCAGCATGGTGGAACACGGTGAACTGGGAAGAAATCAACAAGCGCTTCGAACTGGCCGGCAAATAGTCCGATTGCACCAATTTCGGGGCAATAATAACGATGGTGGAATTGGTTGCCAAGGCAACCAATTCCACCATAATAGTTGCCTTAGCAACTACATTTCCTTGTCTCAGAATGACGGCCGAGGAAAACTGCTGGCGATCATTGCCAACGCCTCTTCCCGGGCATGGATTGCCCCTTCCAACTGAGCATCCTCAACCAGCTCCAACATCTTTCGAAACTCCGGACCGGGACGATAGCCAAGCGCGATCAAATCGTCCCCGGTAATCAGCGAAGTAGGACGAATCTGCTCCGGAGCCGCTGTTTGATACCGTTCCAGCGCAAACTGGTACAGCGAAAGATCCCTGTGGCTGGCCATGCAATCCATGCGATGGAGCGCCAGATGCTCGTCGAACCGGTCGAGGCGGAAGAACCGCTTCAACGTGGAAGCGCGCATCTTCTCCACATCTCCAAAGCGCATGTGGTTCGCCACCAGCGCCAAAACCTGCTGGATATCGCTGTTCGACATGCGCAGGCGGCGGCAGATTCCTTCCGCCATGCGAACTCCCACGTCGACGTGGCCATCGAAGCGAATCCTGTCAGGCGCGCGGCGAAAAGTTGGAGGCTTGCCAACGTCATGCAACAGCGCGCCCCAGGCCAGTGTCGGGGAGCACCCGTCCGGCAGTTGTTCCAGCAGCATCCGGGTGTGAATCCAGACATCTCCTTCCGGGTGATATTGCGGCGGTTGCTCGACGCCAGCCATGCGAGCGACTTCCGGCAGGACTTCCGCCAGCAATCCAGTTTCCTCCAGCAATTCAAAAGCTCGCCGTGCCGCGCCTTCCGTCAGCATGCGCGTCAACTCCTCTCGCACGCGTTCGCGGCTTACCCGGTCGATTTCCCGAGCCGTCGCACGAATCGCGAGTAGCGTGTTGTCTTCGATCTCAAAGCCGAAACGCGCGGCAAAACGGACAGCCCGCAGCATCCGCAGCCTGTCTTCCGCGAATCGCTGCCGGGCATCTCCAATAGCGCGAACAATCCTCCGCCGCAGATCTTCCCGGCCGCCGACAAAATCAAGGACCGCATCGTCAACGCTTCCGGAAACCTTCAGCCGTTCCGGATCGAGCAGCATGCCGTTGATGGTGAAATCGCGGCGGAGAACATCTTGTTCCGCGGAGTCGGTGTAGCGAACGGCATCGGGCCTGCGGCCATCGCTATAGGCTTCATCGCTGCGAAACGTGGCGACTTCGGTAAGAATCTCCTCTGACCCGTAGGCGTCCACAACCAGCACCACGCCAAATTGCGCCCCAACGGCAAAGGTTCGCGGAAACATTGCGAGAACCTGCTGCGGTGTCGCGCTGCTGGCCACGTCGAAGTCCGACGGCTCCCGGCCCAGCAACAAATCGCGCACGCATCCGCCCGCAAAGTATGCGGCGTTTCCCGCAGCGCGCAGGCGCTCGACAATTTGCGTTGCCGCCTGCTGACGGGCCAATGCCGGAATGGAATACTTGCCGATTGCCATGCGCCAGTTTGCAGCACAGCACGCGCTGCGCTATTACCATGGTGACATGCCTCCTATGCTTCCCTCCAGTTCTGGGTCCGCCCCGGTGTCTGCACGTGTTCCCACGTCCGGATTGATTCTGGGGATTGAGAGCTCGTGCGACGAGACGGCTGCGGCAATCGTTCGCCGAGGAGCGGAAGTGTTGTCCAACGTAGTCGCGTCGCAGATCCGCACCCATGCTCCCTACGGCGGGGTTGTTCCCGAGCTGGCATCCCGCGAGCATTTGCAGAACATTGTCCCGGTGGTCCGTGCCGCGCTGGAACAGGCAGGATGCACGTTAGAAGACCTGGATGCGATTGCCGTCACGGAAGGTCCCGGGTTGGCGGGCGCTCTGCTGGTTGGGGTAATGTATGCCAAAGGACTGGCGTTTGCGCGGAATAAGCCCCTGATTGCCGTGAATCATCTGGAAGGGCATATTCATGCAGTGCTGCTGGAAGCTAAGAAACAGGCGCAAATGCTGGCCCAGCCAACACTTGCGCTGGTGGTTTCCGGCGGCCACACGCATTTATACCTAGCGGAAGAAACCGATGGAACATGGCGCTACAAAAACATCGGCAGAACCGTGGATGATGCCGCCGGCGAAGCCTTCGACAAGGTCTCCAAACTTCTTGGACTGGGCTATCCCGGCGGTCCGTGGATCGACTGGCTGTCGCAGCACGGGGACCCGCATGCCGTACCGTTTGGCCCCATTACCGTGAAACAGAAACCGTATCGTGCGCCGCAGAAGCAAAGCCCGCGCTTTTTATTTTCTTTCAGCGGCCTGAAGACGGCGGTGTTGCGGTATGTGCAACTGCATGGCATGAAGCCAACCATCGAGGCGCGCCATCGGACCCTCACCGGCATCGCGGATGCAAAGCCTCTCCATGCGCTTCCCCTTTGCGACACGGAAACATTGGACCTGATTGCGTCCTTTCAGCGCGCCGTCGTCGACGACCTGGTGCGAAAAACATTTGCCGCGGGGGAAACTTTTCATACCGCCAGCATCGTGGTTTCTGGCGGCGTGGCTGCCAATGGCGAATTGCGACAGCATTTTCTCGCCGAAGGCCGCAGCCGCGCACTCCCGGTCATCTTCCCGTCGCTCGAACTTTCTACTGACAACGCCGCGATGATCGCAGCCGCGGCCTGGCCGAAGTTCGTGGCGGGTGACATTGCCACCGCGACCCTGACCGCGGAGCCCTCGCTTGCGCTTGGCTAAAAGTGAGTCAGTTTGAAACCGCAGGATCAAACCGGTGGTTTCCCGATTGGCGGTGATTCAGGCGGAATTGGCCAGCGTCAAGAAGACCGCTCACATTAAAGACAGATTGAATTGCCGCTTCATCGGCCTACAGGCTATTCGGAACCTGGCTTTTGAAGAGAAGCTTGGAGCTCGAGGATCTGAAGCTGAATCTGCTTGACTTCTTTCAAAGTGTCAACCTTGCTTTGATAGAACCGGTACCTCAGGTCTTGCATTGCAGCCAGAAAATACACGAAGGCTACTAGGGGCCAGAAATACTGGCGCATAGCCGGAGCGGGTGTTAGCCCCAGGAGCCATAAAACCATCATGAAGGCGACAATCACGTAACACGCTATGGGCACCAACCTCTCCCAGAACAGCGCCTTTTCGCGTTTCGCCAACAATAACGCCGTTTCTTCCCGGTAGGCTGCAAGATTCTCTGGCTGCGGAAGACGCGCCAGCAAACGCTCGCGCATGTTTTCATTTTGCTTTTCCATAGACCCCTCCACTCAGAATTTCCTTCATTGCCCGCTTCGCATAATGCATGCGGGATTTCACTGTTCCCTCGGAACACCCTACGACTTCGGCGATCTCGGCGATCGACAAGTCCTCAAGAAAATGCAGAACCAGAACCTCGCGATGCCGGAGACCGATCTGGCTCAAGGCCTGGTGAATCGCCGCAGCATCTTCTTCCGCAAACGACGGCTCCTCGGCTTCCTGAAAATCTTCAAGCTCCACCTGCTCGGCCCGCTCCCTGGATGCATTGCGGCGGATTCGATCCACGGCAATTCCATGGGTGATGGCGTACAGCCACGAGCGCAGCGAGCCTGGGTCCTTGAGCTTGCGAATGTCGCGGAGCACCTTGATCCACACCTCCTGAAGCACGTCCAACCCACTATCCTGATTGCCGGTCAAGCTGGCCGCATAGTAGAGCAGCGGGCGTTCCATGACGGCGATCAGGTCCTCGAATGCGCCCGTTTCGCCGGACTGGCAGCGGAGGGCAATCCACTCATAGGGTGCGCGATTTTTGTTATCCATGTGCGTTCATTGATTATGTCGAAGGAAAGGCGCCGAAGGTTCAATTCAATTGCCTTAATTCGGTGTCGGCGAAGCGATAGCCGCGGTTCATCGGAGCGAATGCGTTCGACGAGTTCCCGGAAGAATTCGGAAGCTTTCAACCTCAGCGCCTAAAGGCGCATTCCGGCGACCTCTAATCCCCGAACTAAAATCCGGGGTCTACCTCTCATCCTCGGGCGGTACGGGGTCTACCCTCATCCCCAAGCTAAAGTCCGGGGTCTACCCAAGGATTGAGACACTCTGATGCTGTCTTGAATGGCATGATTTCTGATGCGGTTTGCCCGTACAATCAGAAATTGCATGTCCCTTCGTCTCTATAACACGCTCAGCGGCCAGATTGAAGAGCTGACGCCGCAACCTGCGCGGC
>JAJZCA010000240.1 GCA_021798735.1 Acidobacteriota bacterium
GACCTTGATGCTTCAGCGCCTGCAGCGATTGCCTTGCGGTCATGCGGCTTACGCCGTACAAATGGCAAAGGTCCTCTTCTCCAGGCAGCAGATCGCCCGCTTGCAGTTCGCCAGATTGGATCTGTTTCAGTAGTCTGCCTTGGATCTGAAAATACAAAGGAATAAAGCTGTTTTTGTCCAACGGTTCGATATCGGGGTGGTTTTGCGTGCCTGCCGATAGGGACTTGGCCGGTTTAAGTTTCCTCGGTCTTTCCGTCTTCTTCTGCTTGAGTGCCATGGATTCCCCCTGCACATGTTCTACATCAGCGATCTGGAATTGATTCCCAAGCACCGTCACTACCATCGGCAGTTCGCGCATCTTTGTTCCCCATCGCCTTCGCGCCTGTTCCTCATCGCTCCGGCAAATTTCGCTAGAATGGCTCCATCGGACACAATCGCAATTCCGGCCCGCACGGACTGCCACGAGATTGGCAATCCGCCGGGACGAAAGAGTGAAAAGTACAACACAAGAACGACGAATGCTTTCACTTTCCTGTACACTATACATCTGTACAGGTCACTTAGGAAATATTTACCATGCTGGATCATTTCCGGCCAGGCCAGAAACGAATGACGACGCCCTGCGCTGCCTTGAAAGACGTGCTTGTGGTCTCCTGCCAGGCTGCCCCTGGAGATCCGCTGGAAAATGTCGATGCGCTTCGACGCATCGCGATGGCTTGCATTCGCGCAGGCGCAGGTGGCCTGCGACTCAATGGAGGCGAATGCATCGCCGCCATTCGTGCCGATACGGGCGTCCCTATCATTGGCTTAAAGAAGTCGTATCTAGATGGTCTACTTCGAATCACTCCGGACTTTGCTGCGGCCGTGGAGCTGGCCAACGCCGGTGCAGATATTATTGCGCTCGATTGCACAGACCGTACCTGGTCTGCCGGCGATCCTTGGCAACAGTTGATCGAGCGCATCCATCGGGAACTGCACCTGCCGGTGATGGCCGATATTGCCACGCTGGAAGAAGCGCGCGCTGCCGCTGCCGCCGGCGCGGACATGATCGGCACCACGCTGCACGGCTACACCGAGCAGACGGAGAATGCCTGTGGATTCAACTGGCCCCTGCTAGCAGATGTAATTCGTGAGACCGGCCGTCCAGTCATTGCAGAAGGCCATATCTTCACGCCCGCAGAGGCGCGACGCGCGCTCATGGCTGGCGCTTGGTGCGTCGTCGTCGGATCGGCCATCACACGGCCCGGCACGATTACCGCCAACTTCGTTCACGCAATCCAACCCCTGCTGCATTCAGGCGCTGCCATCGGAGTCGATATCGGCGGGACCTGGATCAAGGCGGGCCTGGTCGATCCAGAGGGCCGCATTCGCTTTCCGACGCGGGTCCCTACAGAAGCTGGTAGAGGACGCGAAGCCATCGCCGCCGCCACCGCCGAGGCAATCGATCAGGTGCTCGTGGGTGCGCGCCAGCAAGGCTTGGGACCGGTATGCCTTGGAATTGCCAGCGCTGGCGTCATTGACGTTCACGATGGAACTGTCTTTGCGGCAACGGAAAACCTTCCCGGCTGGTCCGGGTTCGACTTGCGTGGATTTTTCGAGAAGCGGTTCCACCTGCCCACCTGCGTGGAAAACGATGCTCACGCCGCAGTACTCGCAGAAATGTATTTTGGGTCGGCCCGCGACTTCAACAACTTTGTGGCCATCACGATCGGCACAGGTGTCGGAGGAGGCGTTGTGGTCGATCGCAAATTGATCCGAGGCCAGCATGGTTTTGCCGGCTCCTTTGGACATTCGACAATTCGGCTGGACGGGCGGCCATGCACCTGCGGACGCGCCGGATGCCTGGAAGCCTATGTCTCCGCAGCGGCATTAGCGCGGGAGTTTCGGGACAGGACTGTCATGCGCGACGCCGACCGTGCCGAGGGGGACGCAGCGATGGCCCTGGAAGTGAGCCGTCTCGCCGATGCTAAAGACCCCATCGCGCGCGCAGCGTATTCCGCCTTGGCGGGATATCTGGCCGAAGGCGTCGCTAATCTCTTCAACGTTCTGGATCCGGAGGCGGTCATCGTTTCCGGAGGATTGGTTGAAGGCAAACCCTGGTTCACGACGGAGGTTGAGCAGCGGGTGGCGCAGTTGCTGCACTTTGGAGCACTTCGCAAGCCACGCGTGCAGCTTGCCGCAGCGGTGAATGAGGCAGGCATGCTGGGTGCCGCTTTGGCTGTGTTCAATGCACAGCACGGGATCGACCAACACTCATATCCTGCAAATCCCGATGAGCCCCAGAGAATTGCGCTGACATCGCGCGACCCAGTTGCTACAGTAACTGGCAGCGCTTCAATCAACCGGAAGTAGATCGAGATGGCCAGGATGAAACCAGCCCCCGTAGACGGCTTAGGACCACTTGGCAACGCAGCATCCTACTAGGAGACCGCTTCCAGATATGTCCACTGCGATCGACCCGCGAGCGTCCTCCGGTTTGCCTGCCACCCGCCTGGTTTCTCTGGATGTGCTGCGCGGCATCACGATCGCGTTCATGATCCTGGTGAATAACGGCATTCGGAGTTACGCATATCCGGCGCTGGAACATGCCGAATGGAATGGATGGACCCCCACCGATCTGGTATTTCCCACATTTTTATTTCTGGTCGGCGTGTCGATCGTTTTTGCCTTTGAGTCGCGGCTGGCCCGCGGAGCGTCAAAATCCTCGCTTCTCATCCATACGTTCCGGCGCGCCTCGATCCTGTTTGCGCTTGGGCTGATCGTCAACGGTTTCCCGCATTTTCCGCTGGCAACATGGCGCATTTACGGAGTGCTGCAACGGATTGCCATCTGCTTTCTGATCGCCGGCATTTTGTATCTGCTGGATCGGCGACCGGGCAGCAAAATTGCGATCGTTGTGGTGACGTTGCTCGGCTACTGGGTCCTGCTGCGGTGGGTACCGGTGCCAGGCTTTGGAATGCCGGGCCGGGACATTCCGTTGTTCGATCCTGCCCGCAATCTGGGGGCCTACATCGATCGACATGTCTTTCCCGGGCGGCTCTATGTGGGAGTACGCGATCCCGAAGGACTGTTGGGCACAATACCCGCCCTGGGAACAACGTTGCTCGGCATGCTGACAGCGATGTGGCTTCGTTCCAAACGCAGCGCCGCCAGCAAGGCAAGGGGCATGTTGGCGGCCGGTGTGCTTGGAATTTTGCTGGGGCTGTTATGGGGTCGCTGGTTCCCCATCAACAAAAATCTCTGGAGCAGCTCCTTTGTGCTGTTCGCGGCCGGCGTGGCCCTGGTCGCATTCTCGATCTGCTATTGGGCGGTCGATATCAGGAACTGGAAAAAAGGCTGGACCTATGTCTGGCTTGTTTTTGGAATGAATGCCATTACGGCCTACGTGTTCTCTGAACTTCTTTCGTCCACCCTGCACGCGATCCACGTACGCATGGGGCAGAAAACAGTGAACCTGAGTTGGTATTGCTTTGCCCACTGCTTCGCGGCCATCCCCTCGCGTCCCATGGAGTCGTTGGCCTACTCCATCAGTATCGTAGCTATATGTTTTGTTCCCGTCGCTATCCTCTATCGCAAAAAAATATTTCTTAAAGTCTGAAGACGTCGCGCGACGGACCCTGCGCCTGATGGATGGCAACTGCGAACGTCTACGATAAGTTCTTGCTCTCCGGAATGGCAATACCTGTCCGGCAATCCAGAAAGGGTATCGATGAACGCCACATCTGTCCTGGTGTTGGGAATCGCGTTCGCCATCCTCGCAGGGATCATGAGTGGGACGTTTACTCTGCCCATGCGATACCTGGGGCGGTGGGCGTGGGAGAACGTCTGGGCGCTGTTCATCCTGGTTGCGTGCGTCATCCTGCCCATCGTCATCGTCAGCGCCACGCAGCCAGGATTCATCGATGTGCTCGCCAACTCGCCCCAGCGCGCAGTCGCGATGGCTTGCGTCTCAGGCTTTGCCTGGGGTTTTGGGGCCATTATGTTTGGCCAGGGGATCAGCGCCGTCGGGATATCCATGGGCAATACCCTGGTACTCTCGATCAGTGCAGCACTCGGGTCGTTGATTCCCATCTTGCTATTGGCGCCCGAACAGCTGCATCAAACGCAGGGCAGGGTCATCCTTCTGGGAACGTCGATCGGCATTGCCGGCATTGCGTGTTGCGGCTACGCTGGCTTTTTAAGAGAGAGGAGCCAGAAGGACGAGGGAGACAATATGCGTGGAGGAATGGTGGGCCAAGCTCGGCCATTTGGCGTAGGTCTTTTGCTTTGCGCTGGATCGGGGCTGCTTTCCGCCGTCTTTAACATTGGGTATAGCTCGGCCCAACCCGTGCTTGAAACCGCCGTTCGCATGGGGCACAGCGCATTCGCAGGATCGAATTTGATTTGGCTCTTGATGCTGACCAGCGGCGCGGTGCCCAACTTCTTTTTTTGTGGATATCTCTTCAAAAAGAACGACAGCTGGGGGAAATACGCCGTGGCGAACTCCTCACAGCTCTATATTTTGGCCATAATTATGGGTCTGCTATGGGGCGGAAATACCTTTATGTACGGATTTGCCTCGCCCAAGCTGGGCAAGCTGGGACCCGCCATCGGATGGCCACTCACCCTGATCACTGGGTTAATCACTGCGAATATTTGTGGATTTTTGACCGGAGAATGGAGGCTCACCCAACTGAAAGATCGGGTGTGGATGGTAGCTGGCCTAGTGGCGATGCTCGCCGCGATCGCTACGTTGGGGTGGTCCAGCACGTTCAGATAGCCATAGAAAGCAACGCCTGTCTGGCGTCACCTATTCTTTCCGCCGTCTGCTGAATACAATCAATTCCGCCACTCAGTACAACGGAATACCGCCATCCGATACAACGACATGCCGTCACTTTCGGTGTTCATCCGTTGCTGTAAGGAAAGAGTCTGCAAAGTATTCCCCACGCCGAAGGCGTGCGGCGCTGCAGTCGCGGTTCGGCCCGGACGATGTCCGGATCGCGCTCAGGGGCTGCTCTGAAGCCCATTCAACACGAACTTGAGCTATGACGATTGGGGCAACTTCCTCGGTAATCCGGCCATGGTCGATGCGCTGTTGAGCCGCGTCCGCCATTACTGCCACACCCTACGCATCGACGGACCATCGCTGCGCGATCCGCAAGGCTGAGCAGACGGCCGTAAATAAACAACCATCCGGCCGCGAAGACTACGTGCGCAAGGTTCTGGAAGCCTATCGCAACACGCCGGGAACCTGCGGCAATCTGCGTCGGCCGGACCGCATGCTGGCCGTCCAGCTCTATCAACGTGGCGTTCCCTTGTCCAAGATCGAGAACGCACTCGTGCTGGCTGCGGTACGCTGCTTGATCCGGCCCGCAGAGGCTCCGCTCATCCTGACGTCGCACACTCAACGCACGCCGCAGCCACGCCTTCGGCGTGGGATGACACGTAAAAGCAAAACCCAGCCGCGCCTGCGGTGCGGGATGATGCTCTATACATCCCTACCTCTCCCAATGTTGTTCCTGCCCTGGGTCACTTCTCGTGAGCACAAGTGGGTCACTCTTGCCGAAGGGAAATGGGCGAGACATCGAGGCAGAGCGATTCCACTTTACGGATGCCGCGAACAGAATTGCAAAGAAACACGGCATCGGCAGTTTTCAGGTCCTCAACGGTCAGGATGCTTTCTTCTGCTGTCGCACAGGTTCCCAGCAGATGGCGTCGAAAGATTCCGGGTAACACTCCACAGGCGAGTGGCGG
>JAJZCA010000241.1 GCA_021798735.1 Acidobacteriota bacterium
CGACTCCAAGCCTTTGCCGAGTGCGCGGCGCTTGGGGGCCTCAACTTTGCCTGGACTTTTCACTTCTATTCGAGACATACGGCGAAGTTCTCCCTTAGGGCATCCATTCCATCAAAACTCATCTGCGCAAGCAGTTCTGTCATCCGGCAAACATCCGCCAGAATGTAGCGTAGATCAAGTGTAGGGCCAGAAACGGACTTTGGCCCCATCTTTGGCTCGCTTCGATTCAGCACGTCGGGCCAGCTCTCGCGGACTTTCAATCATGTTGCGCAACAGAATCTCCCGCGCCAAATCCATATAGCTTTCCGCGCCCCGCGAACGCGGCTCGTAGAGCTGTACGGGTTTGCCATGGCTGGGCGCTTCCGCTAGGCGGATGTTGCGGGGGATATTCGTCTTCAACAGCTTGTCGCCAAAAAACTCCCGCAAATTCTCGGTCACTTGCTGCGCAAGGTTGGTGCGCTCGTCATACATCGTCAGAACCACGCCTTCGATCACCAGGGACGGTTTAAATCCATCGCGAACACGATCGAGCGTCTGCACCAGCTCACTGACGCCTTCCAAGGCAAAATATTCCGCCTGCATGGGGATCAGCAGCGAGTCGGCGGAAACGAGCGCGTTCAGCGTCAGCAGGTCGAGGGCGGGCGGGCAATCGAGAACAAACAGCCGCTCCGGGCCTTCGTAGTTCGCCAGGGCCTTTTGCAGGCGATAGGCACGGTCTTCCACATGGACCAGTTCGACATTGGCGCCAATCAGGTGCTTGCTGCTGGGTAGGAGCTTCAGGTTCTCGATTCCAGTCTCAATGGCGGCTTCGGTGACCGTGGATTCGTTCATCAAGACGGTGTAGGTGGAGGAGCGATCTTCGTCGCGGGCAAAACCGAGACCGCCGGTGGAATTCGACTGAGGGTCGCAGTCGATGAGCATGGTAGGGACGCCTTCGAGGGCAAATCCGGCAGAAAGATTGATCGCTGTGGTCGTCTTTCCTACTCCGCCTTTTTGATTCACGACCGCAATAATTTTTCGCATGGGCTGATCCGGTAGGGTACCGAACGCGTGGCCTTCGCGCAATTGGCTGGCCTGTGTATTTCCGGGACAAATCTGTGGAAGACTTCTCAAGAGTAACTTGACAAGTCCGCTAGTTGCCATGTTTCGAATGGGTTAGCGCGCTTTTCTCGAACCCGACTTGAAAAATCCATTATGGCCGCTCGGTGGAAAACTTTTTCGCTGCAGGATCGGCGTGGTGTGTTCCACGTGGAACAATTTCGCTTGGCTGAGACCGAACTCCAATCCAAAATGTTCCACGTGGAACATGGCGAAACGCGGCATTCAATGGTTCGCAACGAGGTTCCGAACAGAGCTCCTTATCGAACGCGCGACCCGATAAGAATTACCCGCTGTTCCGTCGCCGGAATGCCTTCCGGTGGCAGCCATTCCATGGTTGGGCTGGCAAAGTTACCGTCTTCCGTCGAGTCGTGACCCGCGGATACAATTCCGGCAATTTCAGCCCGCGAGGTTAAGACCATGCACCAGCTTCGGCGCTCGTCTTTCGGTGGGCGAACACGTGGGATGGCAGATGACAATGCCTCTCCCATTTTGTCCACTGCCCGCAGCGCCACCAGATCGAAGACCTGCTGGCTCGGCAAATCCTCCACCCGGCCCGGATGGACGGAGGCGTGACCCAGGCCAAGTTCGCGCACTGCCTCCCGCAGGAAGGCAGCTTTCTTTTTTTGCGATTCGGCGAGAGTCACGCGTAGCTCCGGACGAGCAATCTGGATGGGAATCCCGGGCAATCCCGCTCCAGACCCGAAGTCGAGCACGGTTTCCACTTTGTCCGGAATCCGCTGGGCAGCGCGAAGGCATTCCGCGAGGTGTAGTTTGACCAAAACGGCGGGATCGCGTACCGCAGTCAGATTCATCTTTTGATTCCAATGAAATAGCAGTTCAAGATAGCGCGCCAACAGAGTGTAGGCAGCGGCAGACAGGGGCCGCAGCAGCATTGGCGCAACTTGCGCTTCGATTTCCGAGGCATCGAAAAGGGAGGGCGATTGGGTGGTCATGGGAGGCAACAGCTTAACCGAGGGAATCGGTAATCGGGCGCGGTTGCCATGCAGAGGCGGCTTCCACAAATCGTTGAAAAAGAAGGCGGCTGGCCTGGCTGGTTTCCGTGCTGCGTTCCGGATGCCATTGCAGCCCCACAACAAAATGACCGGGATGCGTACCTTCAATCGACTCGATGACTGCATCCTGCGGACATCGGGCAGTCACGCGCAGGCCGTCGCCCACGATGCCAATTGCCTGATGGTGGCTGGAGTTGACGGGCAGCCGCAGGAAATCCGCTGTCTGAGTCGCTTCCGTGCTGTCACCGACGATGCGCGCCAGATGCGAACTTGGCTCGATGACAACCGAATGGGCCACGGCAACACTGCCGCCAGCACGATGGTTCACAGGGATTTGCAGTAAATCCTGCACCAGCGTCCCAGTGCGCCAGCAATTCAGGGATTGGGTTCCATAGCAGATGGTCAGCAAGGGCTTGTGCAGGTTGTGGGCATCCTGGAGCAGCAGCTCGTCCACATTCTCTCTCGCCAGGTCTGGCTTCGCCGTTTCGGGCAGACGTTCCTCGCCATACTTCGCCGGATTCATATCGGCCGGGCTCCCAGGCAGCAGAATTCCCTGACAACTGGTTGCGATTTTCGCGATGGCCGCCGGATCCAGCGTCAGCGCAATCTCCACGGGTTCACCGCCAGCCTGGGCCACCGCCGCAGCGTACTGAGGCCATGCGCGGTGGTTATACTCCGTTTGGGCAAGCGTCGGAACCGGAATGCCAATACGGGGCCGGACTCGTGGACTTTGTGTCATTTAGGCAGAAGTTGGTATCGGAATTCCATGTTAAGCGCGTTCCTTACGGCACCCTCACGGTTGCGGCTCTGTTTTCGCCAGTCCGTTGGGGCCCATATCCGCATGTTCCAGGTACATATTGGCTATAGTATCGCGAATGCGGTGGGTGAGTGCGTCGGCCGTTTTGCTGGTGTAGCCTGCGGTCGAGATGGGTGCGCCAACCACTAATAGCAAGGGCCGCGGAGTCAGGTGATAGGTGTGCATCGGCATCAGCTCATAGGTGCCGATCAGTGCCATGGGCACGATGGGAACCTGGGCTCGGATGGCCATGTAGGCCGGTCCGCTGAGAAACCCCTGCAAACTGCCGTCGAAGGAGCGGCCGCCCTCAGGAAAAATGACCAGCGGCATGCCCGCCTGCAGGGCTTTGACGCCGCGATTGAGGCTGGCCAGGGTAGAACGTAAACTGGTGCTGTCGACGGGGATCTGTCCGGAACGCTGCAGATACCAGCCGATAAAGGGTATTTTGAACAGGTCATGACGTGCCAGGATGCGGAACTGGAATGGCAGCTTATTCAGCACCACCGGCGTATCCATATAGGACAGGTGATTCGAGACGTACACGGCCGCTTGTCCCCTCTGAAAATTCTCCGCACCGAGGACGCGAACCGGAGAAAGGGCAATGCGAAGAAGAACGCCGCCCCAGACCTGCGCAATGGAATGTTGAAAGCGCCCGCTGCCATCAAACAGCGAAGCGATCAGGGAGATACTGCCGAAGGCCGCCGTCGCGACGACAAACAACGGCACCAAAATGAGATACGTGAGCCAACGGAAGAATCCCTGATGATGCGACGGGGCAGACTCTGGATCGCTGGGATGGGCCCCTGTGGTGAAAGGGACGGGCGCTGACTCCTCAGTCAGAATGGACTTCACCTCTTCTGGAACACTGGACATGGACTATACCCTGCCTTGCGGGTGCAGCAGCGAGTCGCGCAGCGCGCCCACCAAATACACAGACCCGGCACAGACGATCAGCCCATTCGCAGGGGTTTGCGCCTGGGCCAGTTCCATTCCGGCGGTAGCGGAGGCCGCGCTTTCCGCTTCCACACCCAGTGATCGGGCGACCGCCTGCAGATCGTCCAGCGACGCGGAGCGCGGTGAATTGACAGGAGTAAGAATGATGCGATCGAAGACTGGGAATAGAATCTGCGCCATCTCTTCAAACGCTTTCTCGCGCAGACATCCGAACAGCAAGGTGCGCTGGGTTGGGATTTGCGTTGCCAATCCGGGCCAGGTGCTGAGCGCGGAACGCAGCGTCCACGCTCCGGCAGGATTGTGAGCGACATCGAGCAGCACAGCAGTGCGGGCGTCGGTGCGCGGAAAAAGTTCCAGTCGGCCAGGCCAGCGCGCGGTGTTGATTCCTTCCGCAATTTGCTGCGGGGTTATATTGTAACCGTGATTGTTACATAATTCGTTGGCGGCAGCCACCGCCAGCGCGGCGTTGCGGTGCTGGTGCGTTCCGGCCAAGGCTGGCCGCAGTTCCACGGATGTTCCTGCGACGGTCAGGCGATATGGTTCCGCATAGAATTCGGCCGCTTCATTCTCCACGGAACGACGCGGCGGCATAAACTCGACAGCGCTGACGCCGCGCACGTTCAGGGCGGCCGCAACTTCTCCAAGGGCCTGGTTGGCGGCAGGATGCTGCGGCAAGGTCACCAGAATCCCACTTTGCCGCAGGATGCCGGCTTTCTCGCACGCAATGGCATCGATGGTTGCGCCCAGCCACTCCGTGTGATCGAGCGAAATATCGGTGATGATGGAAAGCAGCGGCTCGACGATGTTGGTTGCGTCGAGGCGACCGCCCATGCCCACCTCCAGCACGGCAATGTCGACGGCCTCCTCGGCAAAATAGAGGAACGCGACGGCAGTCATGGTTTCAAAAAAGCTGGGATGCTGCGGCAGCTTACCTTCGTGCAGCAGGCGGGATCCGGTCTCATCCACGCGAAAGTAGAGACGCGCGAAATCGTCATCGGAGATGGTGGCGCCGTTGATCTGCACCCGCTCATTGACGCGAGAGAGATGCGGCGAGGTGTAGAGGCCCGCGCGATATCCAGCGACGCGGAGAATGTTCGCCAGCATGGCAGAGGTGGAACCTTTGCCGTTGGTGCCCGCGATCAGGATGCTGGGAAAATGCTGCTCCGACGAGCCAAGTGCGGCAGTGAGGATGCGCATCTCCGCCAGATCGAATTTGCGAGGAGGCGTGTCCGCAACACCGACAGCGTGGGCGCGGGCCAGCTCATGCCCGCGCGCATACAAACTCTCGATCGCCTGCGCATACGACATGGCTCGATTCTAGTAGCAGACACGCCCATCATGTACACAGTTCTTTGTGGATGGAATTGCCGCGGCAATCCCACATCTGTCGCCGCGGCGACCCGCGGCGGACGAGATGTGGGGCAACCAGGTGCAAACTTGCGTCATTCTGAACGAAGTGAAGAATCCAGAGGGTGCTTGATGTATCCGTGCAACTAACACCCTCTGGATTCTTCGTCGCTTCGCTCCTCAGAATGACTCCATCCAGAGTGGTCCGTGGTACCCTCACAGTGAAAATCCATGGCGGAAAAAAACCAGCTTTACTACGGCGACAATTTAGATGTGCTGCGGCGCTATGTGCGCGATGAGTCGGTCGATCTGGTGTATCTGGACCCGCCGTTCAACTCCCGGCAGGACTACAACGTGCTGTTCGCCGAAAAAGACGGCAGCCGGTCGAGTTCGCAGATTCACGCGTTTGAAGATACGTGGGAGTGGAACCTCGACAGCCAGCGCGCGTATGAGGAGATTGTCGAAACCGGCGGACGCGTGGCGGACGCGAT
>JAJZCA010000007.1 GCA_021798735.1 Acidobacteriota bacterium
TGATTTACACCCTCCAGAACGGCGGCGGTACTGGCCAGCCTGACCAGCACCTGCCGCCGCCACGACGTGGACCCGCAACTCTATCTCACGCAGCTGCTGACCAACCTGCCCACAACGCCAATGAACGAACTCTCGGCTTGGCTCCCGATCAGTGGAAACTACTTCAGCACGCAAGCCTGCCCAGCCTGCAAAACCACACCTCACCGACTTCGTAGAACCTGTGGTTCACGTAGCGCTCACCAAGTGTCCACTTGAGGAACTTGATGGACACTTGAGTTCCCAGCCTACCCCCACGGCCCACTCCGGACGCTTACGCGGCAGGCAGAATTTTGCTTCAGCAGACACATTACGCCCCCGGCGGTACCAGCCGTTTGCGGTGCAGGTATAAGTTCCCCAGCGCGAAGCATGCACACAGTCGATGATGGTTCTTCTTCAGCCCGCGATATCGCACCTTGTCGAAGCCGAAGACCGCTTCAGTATCCGAAATGGATACTTCACTTTGGCCCGCACGCTGGACTTACTCCGGTTCTTTTGTTTCTGTAACTCGCCCACATAGTTCTTGAGCTTTGTCCTCGGGCAGGTCATATCCTGCGCCTGTGGAGCGGCTTTCCTGATAGTTTCACCTTGCCCTTGATAGCCGCCGCCGCCCCACACCTTGCGCTCTTCGCCGTGCAGCAAAGTCGGGCAGTATGGAGCAGTCGGCCACATTCGCCGCCGTTGTAACAACCGTATGCACCACACCCTCGCGACTATCCACGCCGATGTGCGCCTTCAATCCAAAGTGCCACTGGTTGCCCTTCTTCCTCTGGCGCATCTCCGGGTCGCGCTCGCCCGTCGAGTTCTTCGTCGAGCTGGGTGCTTGAATAATCGTCGCATCCACAATGGTGCCCGTCGCGATGCGGATGCCCTTTGATTCCAGATGCAGATTCACTGTCTCCAGTAGCTCCGGGCCAATGTTGAAGCGCTCCAGCAGATGGCGAAACGAATGGCGGACATGACCAGGGGAAGCCGAAACCGTTCGACCCGCCGTGGATTTCTGCTGGTCCATCGCCGCGGAAGACCTCCCGCGATGAGACTGACAGCCTTCGATGCGCAACCGCCGGATTTACAACCAGTGCCCTTGATGGATATGGACTTCGCCATCATTTGCCAGCTCGTCCGGCACCGTATGCCTCATATCCGGTTCTTGTTCATCGACTCGCGTCTTTGCTCCACGCTTCCTTCAGACCCCGCCTCGCGACGACGCCCTTGCGCTTCACTATCACTTCTCCTCCATCAGGATGTGAAGGGGACTTCCACCCCCCAAGCTGTCAAACATGCACGGCGTACAAAAAAGGGCCCCTCGTGTGAGGGGCCAATCTGCCTTGGTTCTCTCTTGTGTGAGAGCTTTTGAGTCAACCTTGTATTTATTCTGTGGAGCTTGGCTGCGACGCAGTCCCATTCGAGGAGGACTGCGTGGTGCCGGACTGCGCCGCGCCGGTTGTTGAGGCACCGAGGTTCGACGCGCTCAAGGTTGACAAACTGTTGTGCATCAGTGTGACTTCCACGATGCTGCCACGGCTGGCTTTGCTGGAATCACTCACGGCGAGCGGAGCATTGCCTAAGCCGATTTGACGGATCTTGTAAAGCGGAACCTGGCGATCCGTAACGAGATAGCGTGTCACTGCAGCCGCCATATTGTGGGAGGCAGAGATTCCCGCCTGGCCACGAAGCGGCGAATAGCCTTGCACTTCAATCAGGTAGCCACGTTGACCTTGCAGTTGGCTGACCAGTTGATCCAGCGCGTCTTTAGAATTCTGCCCTAGAGCGCTACGGCTGCTACGAAAGCGGATCTCCACACTGGTGACCGTCTGATACTGATCCAAGTTACTGACTGCAGTTCCGATAGCTGCGGTCTGGGAGCTTGCCTGCTGGGCAGTCTGCTCCGCCTGATTGGCTGTGTTGCCAGCGGCGGTAGCGTGTTGATCGGCGGTGTTCGCTATGTTTTGAGCCTTGCTGATGCCAGCCTGAGCACGGGCGTCAACATCCTTGATGTCGCGTGCATTGGTGGCCGAAACCTGATCCAGCTCATTCAACCGTTCTTTTACCGGGTTCAGCTGTCGACCAACCCACTTTTTGCGGGCGAGCGGGTTCAAATGTCCCCAGAATCCCTCATGGGACTGCGTTTCCAGCGGTGGCTGACCCGTGCCAGTCATCGCAGTGTTGCCGGAAGTCGATGCAGTGGTGGAGGTTCCGGTTTGCACCTGAGCATTGGACGCCGACTGTGCCATGAGCGGGAGTGCGGTGCTGGCGGCGAGTACTACCGTTGCAATTCTGAGCAAGCTTTTTGAATTGGACGTTTTCATCACTTTTCCATGACCGTGCCGCGCTACTGGCACTGGGGTACGCCATTCATAATTGCAAGCATGGGGCCAAAGCGCAGGCAGTGGAGAACGGGGCATGGAGAATGTTCAACTAGCTGATTCTAAAGACAGTGGTAGGCAGGCTTGGAAAGTTAAAGAAAAACCATAGATTAGAGGCGGGCGGGAATCGCGTAAAACATGCTCGTAACCCGGCAAAAAGTACCTTCGTAAGGCCTGTAGGTCAGAGCGATCCGTGCATCGGCTGGACGACTTACGGACGGGTTCGGAGATCCGCAATTCGGAGCGAGGGAGGCTGCTGATTCCACATGGGAGAGACGTTGTCGAAGACCAGACGAAAGTCCTGACTCTTCCCCGGGGACAGAGGAGCGGCGCTGATGGGCTGGGTGTCCACATAGGGATCGCGAGAACGGACGAGGCTGAGGGGTGCCTGCAAGATCTGGGGTGCGTCGCCGGTTTCGTTGGGAAACGCGGCCTGAATGGTCATTGAGGTAATGGTGCGACTGCCGTGGTTCTCGACGGTGCCGTCGACGTACGTGAGTTGATCTCCGGCAAAATTGCTGGCCTGGCTGACCTGCACATTGCCCAGAACCACGTATTTCGCATAGGGATCGACGCCATTCCCGTTGGAATTGGCAGCCGGCCGCCCCAGCCAGAATACGAGTCCGAGTCCACCGCATATCACAACCAACGCAACAATCCACGGCATCCAGTTACGTTCGACCCGCTCGGCTGCACTATTCGCTGAAGGGGTTTCGGTTGCGAAAAGAATGGGCTGGCGATGTGGGGCGGCGGGGGTTTGAGAGGGTCCCGATTCAGGGTCGTTCATGGGGCGATTGTAACTCGCTTGGGTAGTGGCGGAAATAATCCCGAAGTGAGAGTCGACGATGAAAAAACAGAAAAATGATTCAAGGTCCGAATCCATTTCGCCGAAACACACGTCATAGATATAGCAAGTCGAGTGAATGGATGCGGTCGTTGGCAGTGGATCGATTCAGACACCGGCAGCAGGGCAACACAGCAGCGGCAGGAGCAACTATGGTGCGGGCTTTCAGGAAGCAAACACGGAAGCGTTCTGTTCATCCGCAGGGGGACACGATGTATCGTGCGGCTGCGTTGGCGGCGGCGTTGATGGTGCTGGCGGCTGCGCCGTTTTTTTGAGGTTGATTTGCCGGGCGGCTCAGCTTCTCGGAGAGTGCCGTCGCAAGAAATCCCCAATCACTTCGTCAGCCGTCACGTCCGTATGTTGTTCTGAAGTATTTCGGCTTACAGGAAAGCTTGCTCGGTGCAAGGTCTGGCGAAAATCATCTCCCTGCATATGAACTGGAATGCACATTTGCTGTAACCGGGAAAGCATCAGCTCTCCGATTCGGTCTCCGAGTGTCTCTTGGCGCATCGCATCCGCGGCTTCCCTTCTCATCGAGTTTCGAGCAGCTTCGCGATCTGTTACGGAGGTGGATTGCGCCTGGATCAAGGCGCACGGTAGATTGGGATAGTTGGTGGTTATCAGGGTCGTCTTTTTGTCGTTGTAGCGGGTATTGATAATATGCGCTACGGTATCCCACACCCAGTCGGTTTTCTTCACCGCTCCCAGTTCATCTAGAACTAGAATTTCCGCTTCGAATACGGGCCGCAGAACTTCCGCCTCCGTTGTGGCGACCTGCGGACTGTATGAATTTTGAATCTGTTTGAGCAGATCGCGATAGTCGCAGAAAATTCCCGTCGCCCCGCGTTGCTCAACCAGTTCCCGCAATACCCCGACCGCAAGATGGGTTTTCCCCACGCCGACCCCGCCAGTGAAGAGCAGCCCCTGTTCGCGGGTTTCCAACGGATAACCCTGCACAAAGGCGCGGGCCTTCACCAACGCCAGCTCGAGCGAAGGATCGGCACCGCGGAGAATATCGAATTTTTGCAGTGAGCAGTGCATATACCGCTTCGGGATTCTGGCCCGCTTCAAACGCAGCTCCGATCGTTTGCCGATCCGGCAAGAACATTGGGCGGCGAATCGTTCCCCGCCCTGGAGCACGAGCGTAATTCCCAAGCCCTTGCATTCCGGACATACAGAGGATGTGTTTTGAACCATGATGGCGACCTGGAATCAGTATCGCAGGCCGGGGCGGGAACGATGGCGAATTCCTGGATTGCAAGCTGTGGGAATCTCGCATAAACTGGAGGTTAGCGTTCTGAGAAAGGTTTTTGTCACCATGCCGAAGCAAGGAATCCATCCCAATTACGACACCATCCGCGTGGTATGCGCGTGCGGTCACAGTTTTGAGACCCGTTCGACCCATAAGGGCGACATCCACATGGAAATCTGCTCCAACTGCCACCCGTTTTTCACGGGCAAGCAGAAGATGATTGATACCGCCGGTCGCGTGGAGCGCTTCCGCCGGAAATATGCGCAGTCGGACTCGGCCAAGGCCGAGACCGCCGCCGGGGCCGCGAAGTAACGGCGCACGCATTCGAACTACACTGAGGCCTCCGCCGCGGCGGGGGCCTTTTGGTTGTCAGGCGGATACGATACAAACAAACCATGAGCGCCATCGCCGTGCAGCATTTTTTACGACGCGCCAAAGACTTCGAGTATTCGATGAAGCTCTGTAATGAATCGAGCCTTACGGCTGAAGTCGAGTTTCCCGCTACGGGTGTGTCCCGGAGCAATGAGAGCCTGCAATCCGCCGCGCTATTGGGCATACATGCGGCGATTTCCTATGCGGACGCGTTGCGCACTGCGTTGGGGGATACGGAACTTTCTGCTGAAGACCACCAGAAAGCCGTAGGACGCTTGAGACAGGTGCTTGTTGATAAGAAGGTCGAAGACCTCAAAGGGGTTCAGCGATTCAATGCGTTGGTCTGCGAAAAGAGCGCGATTGCCTACGGCAAGGGCCGTACAAGTGACAATAAGCTGAAGATGATCGTCGAAAATAGCCAGCGGTTTTCGGCTTGGATCAACCGAACAGGAAAGCAATTGAAAGCGGAGGGATGGGAAAATGCCGCCACTGACGAATGAACAAATCATGATTGGACGCGCAAAGAATGCGTTGCTCTCCTTCTTCGAGCAGCGCCTTTCTGTTCCTAAGATTTATCTTGATGCCGACTGGCAGGGAGAAAAGGTTGACGTTCTGGCCATTGACCGAGCCGGCGTTGGGGATGTGTCGGTGGCAATTTTGCGAGAGGCATCTGAGTTAACTGATGACGTGTTAATTCAAAAGCTACATTCTCTGCCGGCGCATTTCAAATATTTAGTCACGATCCCACAAACCGCTAGCGATTGGGATATCGCAGAGCGAAGTCGGGTTTGGGATACACTGTCCCGATTTCCCCCATTGTTTGCGGAGGATGGTGTCGGACGCATCGGGTATATTCTGGTCGATTTCAAGAGCGAGCGGCCGAGCATCACTGTCCCGATTTCCGCCGAACGTTTCCGCTCCAAGCAGAATATTTATGATCTAGCAGATGCTTTTGCCTCAAGCCATACAGCCGACTTTGAAGTTAGAGAAATCTCCTGGTAATGAAAAAGCATTGGGACAATCCGGCGGAACATGGGATGCCTGAGCGGGTTCGCGTTCCTGCGTCGCTAATGATTGGCAGAGTGCGCATTGCGCCGGCGACGGTGTTGGCGCCGATGGCGGGTGTGACGGACACGGTGTTTCGCCGATTCATTCGCAATGCAAGTTTGTTCAGTCACACGGAAGCTACGCAAAACGCGTCGGCGGATTTTTCCGATGGAATTGAAGCCAGCGTGACCAATCAGCAGTCCGGCTGCGGGCTGATCATGACGGAGTTCACGTCGGCGGACGGCCTGTCGCGCATGCGCGAGTCGAAGCGCAAGCGGTACCTGACGTATTACGAGGATGAACATCCAATCGCGGCGCAGCTTTTCGGTTCCGATCCGGAAACATTGTCGGAGGCGGCGCGCATCGTGGAAGACGCGGGCTTCGACATTGTGGATTTGAACCTGGGATGTCCGGCGAAGCGCGTTGTCAGTTGCAATGGCGGCAGCGGACTGCTGCGCGACCTGCCGCTGATTGCGCGTATTTTTGAGCGGGTGCGAACGGCGGTGACGATTCCCTTCACGGTGAAGTTTCGCATGGGATGGAACGACGACAGCATTGTGTGCGTGGAACTGGCGAAGCTGGCGGAGTCGAGTGGATTGAATGCCGTGGCGCTGCATGCCCGCACAAGAGAACAAGGCTACTCCGGTCAGGCGCGATGGGAGTGGATTGGGGCCATCAAGCAGGCGGTGGCGATTCCGGTGATTGGCAACGGCGATATTCGCACGCCGGAGGATGCGTGCGCGCTGGTGGCAGAGACGCATTGTGATGCGGTGATGATTGGCCGCGCCGCTCCGGCAAACCCGTGGATCTTTCGCCAGATCGCGGAATATACGGCCAGCGGGACGTACACGCAGCCGACCGAGTTCGATCGCTACAATCTGATTCGTACTTATTTTTCGATGCTGCTGGACCAGGAATTTCCGGACGCGACCGGCAAGATGAAGCAATTTGCTTCGTGGTTTACCCACGGAGTTCCGGGCGGCGCGGGTTTGCGCAAGGCGATATATGAAGCGAAGACTGGGCCGGCGATTATTGAGGCGGTGGAACGATTCTTTGCTACGCGGCTGAAGAAGCTGGAACTTGCTATCGAAGCATCCGACGCACTCACGGATTCCTTAGTTTGTTAGTTCATAGCCCTACAAACGAATTCATCGTTTTCACGCCGACATTTCCAGTCCGAAATAGTGTTTCTGTCAACACCTGTATCCCTTCGGAACTTGTTGATTTGTTTGGTGGCGGCGAGTGGAATCGAACCACTGACCTACGGGTTATGAGTCCGTCGCTCTAACCATCTGAGCTACGCCGCCATTTTTGTAATCAATAACTTACAGCATGTTAAAAAAGTATCCAGGACATCGGGGGACATTTTAGCGTATATATATTGGTCTCACTGGCGCAAATCCTAGCTGCATCGGATGGAAGCGACAATATACAAGTGAAATCAACACGGTACAAACAGGGTAGCATCGAGCGGAGAGGCAACGCAAAAGGCTCTGTTTGGAGGTTACGGTACAAGGATAATGCTGGCATTGCGAAGGTTCTAACCTTCGACACAAAACTGTATCCAACACAGGCCGATGTATTGAAAGCGACGAAGATGTTACGCCATGAAATCAATAAGGGCACGGCATACAGCTACGTGAAAAGACTCACGGCCCGGTGGCTGTAGCCATGTACCTGGATTCGATCAAGTCTGAGATCAAACCTCGTACGGTTGACACATACTTAGATCATGGCAGACACATCTCAAATGCCTATCGAGATGTGCCCATTGATTCTCTGAATGGACTCCAGATTCGGGGATGGCTCAATTCACTTCCCTTGTCCGGCTCGCAGAAAGCGAAGGTCCGTCATCTGTTCCGCAGCGTGGTCCGCTACGCAATGCTATCCGAGAAGACGAGTCTGCAACTGAATCCGCTTGACCTGATAAAGCTGAGGGGAACGACCAAGCGACAAAAGAAGATCGTCGTATTAACTCCCGTCGAATTCATTCGGCTGGTGCGGGCCACGAAGCAACCCTATGACCGAGTCGTTCTGCTGTGCGGATTCCTTGGGCTGCGGATTGGAGAATGTCTTGCTCTCAAGTGGTCTGATTTTGATGTGGCTGCCGGGAAGGTTGCGATACAGAGATCAATCTCCGCCGGGCATCTCACCGATGCGAAAACGGAAGCATCGAACACCGAATTGCCGGTCCCGGACTCTATCATGGAACTGGTACAGCAATGGAAGTCTGAAGCGATCAGCGACGAATCGGAGACAGTCAGGGAGTGGCTGTTCCCTTCCTCGAGGTCAGAGAGTGGGATCCTTGGTTACTCTGGAATCATCGTGCAAAAGGTACTGCATCCTGCTTGCGATGCGGCGGGGATACCGCGTATCGGCTTCCACGCTCTCCGGCACTTATACAAATCATGGCTAGATGTGGTGGCTCAATAGGTTGTTGCCTTCGAGGCCGGGGTGGCTGCGGCAGGTTCCAGCTCCGCGGCAGAGGATTGTTTGCGCGAGTCTGGCATCGACATCGCGAGCGTTGAAATTAGTCAGTCGCAAATTTCATGCAAGCCTGCATGACATCCCATCCCGACGCGCCTAGAATCATCTGTTCGACTTTATCTGAGGAAGGCACCAGTCATCATGGCCACGATTCGCCAGCAGGACTTGATCCAGAGCGTCGCCGACGCGTTGCAGCACATCTCCTATTACCACCCGGTCGATTACATTACCAACCTGGCGCGCGCGTACGAGTTGGAGCAGTCGCCCGCCGCCAAGGATGCGATGGCGCAGATCCTGATCAACTCCCGCATGTGCGCGGAGGGCCATCGGCCGATTTGCCAGGACACCGGGATCGTGACCGCGTTTGTGAAGGTGGGCATGGAGGCGCGGTGGGACCGGACCGACATGACCGTGGAGGAGATGGTGAATGAGGGCGTGCGGCGCGCGTATCTGGACCCGGATAACGTGCTGCGGGCCTCGGTGCTGGCCGATCCGGCGGGGGCGCGCAAAAACACCAAGGACAATACGCCGGCGGTGGTGAGCCTGTCGATGGTGCATGGTGGCGACGTGCACGTGACGGTGGCGGCCAAGGGCGGCGGGAGCGAGGCGAAATCGAAATTCGCGATGCTGAATCCGTCGGACTCGATTGTGGAGTGGGTGGTGAAGACGGTGCCGACGATGGGCGCGGGATGGTGTCCGCCGGGGATGCTGGGGATCGGGATCGGCGGCACGGCGGAGAAAGCGATGCTGCTGGCCAAGGAATCGCTGATGGAACCGATCGACATGCAGGACCTGATTGCGCGGGGACCGAAGAACCGGCTGGAAGAATTGCGACTGGAAATCTACGACAAGGTGAATCGGCTGGGGATTGGCGCGCAGGGATTGGGCGGACTGACGACGGTGCTGGACGTGAAGATCCTCGATTATCCGACGCATGCCGCGAACCTGCCGGTGGCGATGATTCCAAACTGCGCGGCCACGCGACACGCGCACTTTGTGCTGGATGGCAGCGGGCCGGCGACGCTGGAGACGCCGTCGCTGGAACACTGGCCGAAGCTGACGCAGGATGTGTCGAAGGCGCGGCGAGTGAACCTGGATACGGTGACGCGCGCCGAGGTGGCGACGTGGAAGCCGGGCGAAGTGCTGCTGCTGACGGGCAAGCTGCTGACCGGGCGCGACGCGGCGCACAAGCGCATGACGGACATGCTGAATCGCGGCGAGAAGCTTCCCGTCGACTTTACGGATCGCTTCATCTACTACGTTGGTCCGGTCGATCCGGTGCGGGATGAAGTGGTGGGACCGGCGGGACCGACGACTTCGACGCGCATGGACCGGTTTACGCGGCAGATGCTGGAGCAGACGGGATTGCTGGGCATGGTGGGCAAAGCGGAGCGCGGCCCGGCAGCGATCGAGGCCATTCGCGACTTTAAGGCGGTGTATCTGATGGCGGTGGGCGGCGCGGCCTACCTGGTGTCGAAGGCGATTCGCGGTAGCCGCGTGCTGGCGTTTGCGGACCTAGGCATGGAAGCGATTTACGAGTTCGACGTAAAGGACATGCCGGTCACGGTCGCAGTGGATAGCGAGGGAACGTCTGTCCACCAGACCGGACCCAAGGAATGGCAAGCCAGGATCGCGGGGATTCCGGTGTTGCAATAGTCTGCTGCGATCCAAATTGAGTCATTCTGAGCGAACGTCGCTGCGCATCGTGGCAGCGACAAGTGAAGAATCCAGAGAATATTCGCCTCCGTAACGCAGCCAGCACCCTCTGGATTCTGAGCGGAGTTTACCCTGAGCGAAGCCGAAGGGCTCAGAATGACAAAATCCTTCCAAGGGAGCGGTTCCCTTCGACGGAGAGCATGGCGCGGATTCTCTCCTCGAAAAATCAGGACTTGCTGGATTTGATCCGCAGAATCTCGCCGCAATCCCTGACCGAGCTTGCCGAAGCCACGGGACGGAAAAAGCCGAACCTGTCGCGCACCATGAAAACCATGCAGCGCTATGGGCTTGTCGAAGTGAAACAGCAAAAGAACGTTCGACTGGCCCCAAGGTCGCCTACAAGCGCGTCGAATTGACGATGGAACTGGGAGCGTGAATCCCATGTCTCAGAAACGAGACATGGGGCACCCAGGCCGTCGTCCTTGGCTATATCCTGCATTAAATTAAATTAGGTTCGGCAATCCCCGCCTGTCCACGCTGGTCGCTGTCACCCGTGCCGTGGGTTTGAAGCTCACCGTGGAAGCTGCCGCGTAAGCACAATGCTTAAATAGAGGAATGAGCGATTTTGCTGCGAATGCTGTCGATGTACTGGTGATTGGAGCGGGGCCGACGGGGTTGGCGTGCGCCATCGATGCGCAGAATGCCGGCTTCGATACGCTGCTGGTCGACAAGGGCTGCCTCTGCAACTCGCTGTTTCATTACCCGTCGAACATGACATTCTTTACGACGCCGGAACTGCTGGAGATTGGCAACATTCCTTTCAGCAGTCCAAACCAGAAGCCGAACCGGCAGGAGGCGCTGGAATACTACCGCAAGGTGGCGCAGCATTTTCGCCTGAAGATTCGCCAGTATCAGCAGGTAGATCGCGTCGAGGGAAAGGCCGGCGACTTCACGCTCCATTGCGCCGATGCCGCAGGACGCGCACACACGTATCGGACGCGCGCGCTGATCATCGCCACGGGATATTACGACCGCGCCAACTATTTAGGGATTCCCGGCGAGGACCTGCCCAAGGTCTTCCATTATTATCAGGACCCGCATCCGTACTTCGACCAGGATGTGCTGGTGATCGGCGGCAAGAACTCGGCTGCCATTTCGGCGCTGGATTTATGGCGGCACGGCGCGCGGGTCACGCTGGCGCATCGTGGGCCGGCCATGCACAAGCATGTGAAGTACTGGATCCTGCCGGACATCGAAAACCGCATCGCGCACGATGAGATCCATGGCCACTTCAACACCACGGTCGAGGAAATCGCGCTGGATTCCGTGCGGCTGCGTACGCCAGATGGGCCGGTCACGCTGAAGAACGATTTCGTCTTCGCGATGACCGGCTATCATCCAGATTTCCGATTTCTGGAAGCGCTGGGCATTCGGCTGGCTGGCGTGGACCGCACCCCGACCTTCGACCCAAAAACACTGGAAAGCAACGTTCCCGGCATCTATCTGGCGGGTGTGGTGGTCGCAGGAAAACGCACGAACGAAATCTTTATTGAAAATGGCCGTTTCCATGGGGCGCAGATTGCCGCAGGATTACGCCAGAAACTTCGCGCGGCAGTGAAAAGCTCTTAACCTGTTGGCGCCATTGGCGGCACGACGGTTCGAATCGCCATGGAAGTCGCGCTCCGATAGAATCAAATCAACGCTCTACATGTTTCGGCCTTTCCCACGCAGCATTCGATGGCAGTTGATTTGGGGCACGGCATTGCTGCAATGCCTGCTGGTGGCGGCGGTGTTTGGATACGTCTATCACCAGGAGCGGAACAGCTTGCGCGAGCGCACGGCGGAGCGGCTCCGATACCAGGTGAATGTGCTCGCCAACACAGCGGCGTCGGAATTGGAGGAACAGCACCTGACACAGCTGCAACTGTTTCTGGATGGAATGGTGGATACTCCTTCCATCTACGCGGTCCGCATCACCGACCTTCCCGGAAACACCATAGCCTACAGCGCGCAGACGGGAAAGCCGGGATACCCGCCGTTGTCGGCGGCAGAACGGCGCCAGTTGCGCCCACTCCCGACGGCCAATATCTTCGCAGATGGACACCATGGAATCGCGGCGACTGAGGAAATTGAAGTCGATGACGTACCGGTCGCGAGGGCGTGGGTATATCCCGACACTTCAGAAGACCAAATCGATCTGTCGAGCATTCTGCGTTCCGCGCTGCTGTTTGCGCTGCTGGCGATTGCCGCCAACGCACTGTTTTCCCTGCTGGTGGCGCGCTCTGTGACTCGCCCGTTACTTGGGTTGCTGCGCGGCACCAAACTGCTGATTCGCGACCCAGAGCGCAGCGACGTATTTCCCTTGAAGACGAGCTCGCTGAACGAGGCGGGCGAACTGACTCGCTCCTTCAACACCATGGTGGCGGCGCTAAAGGAACAGCGTGCAGGCTTAAACGAAACGCTCGCGCTGCTTGACTCCATGCTGGCCAATGCACCGATCGGCTTTGCGTTTTTCGATCGCAAAACGCGATATGTGAGAATGAACCAGTTTCTGGCAGAGATGGACAAGCTTTCCATCAGCCATCACCTGGGACGCACCGTGCAGGAAATCTTTCCTAACAGCGTCGGCGCGCAACTGGCGGCCGCAATTGAGCAGGTATTTATCACCGGGGAACCGATGCGTGAACTGGAAATCCACGGCGAATTGACAACGGCGCCGGTCAGTCCGCGAATCTGGCTGATCAGTCTCTATCCAGTGCGTACCGGCGGCGATCGACCCGTCGACCCGCGAGGCAGCTCGCTTCGCGGCAATGGCGAGACTGCAACCGGTCCGCTCCCCACTCAACCCTCCGCGCGCTGGGTTGGAGCGGTGATCGTCGACGCAACCGAGAGAAAGCTGTCAGAAGAACTGCTGCGGAGAACGGAGAAGCTGGCGGCGACCGGACAGTTGGCGGCATCGATTGCACACGAGATCAATAACCCGTTGGAAGCGGTGACAAACTTGCTTTACCTGCTGGATCAGCAGACGCTCGACGCAGACTCGAGACATTACACGAACATGGCGCAGCAGGAAATTGCACGTGTTTCACAGATTACGCAGCAGACGCTGCGGTTCTATCGGCAGTCTTCCAGTCCGACGCGGATCAATCCCGCCGACATACTGGATTCCGTGTTGGATCTGCATCATGGCAGATCCAATGCCTCCAAGGTGCAGACGATTTGGCGGAAACGGGAAGAGGTAGAACTGTTCGCATTGAGCGGGGAGATGCGGCAACTCTTCGCCAACCTTGTCGGCAATGCCCTGGACGCAATGCCGAACGGGGGGCGGCTGATCCTGTCGGTCCGCGCATCTCGGAACTGGTACCAACCTGAAATTGCAGGCGTACGAATCACGATTGCCGATACGGGCTCCGGAATGACGGAATACGTTCGTCAACGCATATTCGACGCGTTCTTTACGACCAAGGAAATTACCGGGACAGGACTGGGGCTATGGATCAGCTCCGAGATCATCGCAAAGCATCAGGGTACGGTACACGTTCGCAGTCGACCGTCGCCAGAGGTCGCAGAGAAATATGACGGCATCGACCATAAAGAATTCCTGGCTGAGTTCCAGCGCCCGAAATTCAATGGGGAGAATGCCGGCAGCGGCACTGTCTTCATGCTATTTTTTCCGTTCAATGGTCTGACCGATTAGTCCGGAGCGGAAGACGAGGATCAAATTCATTCTGGTCGAAAAACAAATGTGGAACCGGCTAAGTCCCACAGCATCTGCATATCAAGGCTGAAGACGGTACCTTTCGCCGGCAAAATCCGGGCAGTTGGCGCGAAGGAACGGAAACGTGGTGCATAATGCTTGCAAGGCCCCAGAGGCAGGGTTCTCAACTTAGGAAAACGCTTTGAATCTCCCCAACTCCATCACGATGAGCCGCATCTTCTGTGTTCCACTGCTCATTTGGCTGTTGTCGCGGACCTTCCCCTTCCACTCGTTTCACGGCGAGGCGGAGATTCTCGCCTCTGCCCTGTTCATCCTGGCTTCCATTACCGATGGGGTCGATGGCTATCTGGCGAGAAAACGTGGCCAGATCACAACCATGGGGATGCTGCTGGATCCGCTGGCGGACAAGCTGCTGGTGACGGCGGCCTTCATTTCCCTGGTGGAGATGAATCCACGCATGGTTCCAGCTTGGATCGCGGTGCTGGTGATCGGGCGAGAATTTCTGGTCAGCGGACTGCGCTCCATCGCCACATCGGAAGGCTTTACGATTCAGGCCAGCGACCTGGGCAAGTTGAAAATGGTGACCCAGATTGTCGCGGTGGTGGCGGCCATCCTGGATCATAGCTGGACGGTGTGGCATTTTGGCTGGTTCATCCTGCCGGTGCATGTGATTGCGATCATCGCCGTCTACTTTATGGCGATGGTCTCGATCGTTTCCGCAACCGACTATTTTGTGGCATTTTGGCGCAAAATTGAGCATGCGTCGGTAGCGCGACGGCGGGAGACCTTCATTATGAGCAGGAAAAAAGACGTTTCCACCGTGGACCGCTTTTCCTGATTCCATTTTGATTCATTTGCCTCATAAGAATGTCGGCAATTATCGTTTTGTCTCCTCCAATCCGCTCCAGGCGCAGAAAAAACCCTCGCCGGCTGCGGGGCCACGAGGGTTTTTTCTGCGTCTGGAGCGGATCGGCAACCGCGCTTATGCGTGGGCTGCCGCCTGGGCGGCGGCGCGGTGAGTTCCGTGGATAAAGTGATAGGGCGGCCACGGGCCAGAGAGCATGATCCGGCAATCACGCATCGTCTGGCTGGCGCAAGAATATTTGTTCTGATAACGAACAACACTCTCGTGCTCAATCAGATGGGCAATATCGAGCAGCATCTTTCCGCTTTCGGTGCGGCGGCAGGAAATGTCTTCCTCCAGCGGGGAAAACATGCGATGGACCTGGACAAAAACAGCCTTGGCCTTGGTCTGCCGCTCCCGCTGTACCGTCGCCGTCTCCCGTAGCCGTGAAAGATATTCCTTTCCCACGCACGGAGAAGACTGATATTTCGGCGAATTGGGACCGTCGTCCTCAAACACCACTTTCAGGTGCATCTCCGCTTTGCCGCGAAGACGTTCCACGTTGGCGGTGAAGTGGCGCTGATTGCTGCGAACCGACCGGCGCAGGGCGTCGTCATCGGGAAATACCGTACCAAAACGGAAGGGCAATACAGTGGAATGCTCAAAACAGTTGGCAATCACACGAGCATGATCGACGGCCGACTTTTGTTCTAAATTGTCTTTTGGATTGTGTTCACTGACGATCACTGCGAAATCACTGGCGGGGTAAAGGAAAATTTGATTTCCGAGGACGCCGACTTGGGTATCGAACGGAACCGGTTTGCGATGATGAGCTAGTTCTGGAAATGCCTGTTTCTCTGCAATGCAATATGCATACCATGCCATGCTAAGTCACTCCATCACGCTGGATCGCACCAACAAGAACGTCCAGGCTGAAAGTTTATTTTTGTCGTACTACATCGAATTAGTCTCCGAGAAAACAACATTTACTAGAACGCCAACAGCAGGCTGCGACGCACCAGCATCATCCTAGTCCTAAGGGTGAAAACCGGCAACTGCTACTCTCTTCCAATACAAGATGAGCCTGGAGGAGTGTGAGCGGGCAAGCTGAGGATGGATGATCAGCGTGCCTGGAGCAGAGAAGTTGAGTTTGGTGGAGATCGAGGCATTTCTTGCGGCCTCGGAGAGTGTGCGGTTTGCCGGTTGCGGACGCGCGGAGATGTATATCTGGGTAGAGCGCCTGCTCTGCCATCACGAGTATCCGCTTCAGAAGCGGCGCGCCAAAGGGCTGCTGCGGGCATACGTCGCGTGCATGACCGCCCATCAGCCGGGCGCAGTCCACGCGGCTGATGGGCGGCTATTTGCGCATGGGGCGGGTCGCTTACAGGGCAGGGTTTCGGCATCATCAACAGCGATGTGGTCGCGCCCAACCATCCCGTGCGGAGCCTTTTCGGTTTCCCGGGTTCAGGTCGCGTGATGGTCGTGAACGGCATGTTGACCTTTTTAGTCAATGAACAAGCTGCCTGCCGCAGGTTTGGATTTCCTGCCAGTGTATTGACATGCCAGACAAAGCAGAGGTGCCAGCGAGTTAAATATGAGAAAGTGAAAACAATACACAAATCGCGCTGAAGTTTCTGAGGCAAACCTGTGACGCCCAGACGATTGCGACCCCATCGTCGGGCATTGATAGTACCGCTGCGCATTTGGACTCGTGAGTCGGAGATCTATGACATCCAGAAAACTGTGTGTGACGTTCACCGCCCTGTGGCTCGCCTTGGCCATCGTTTGCTTGACACCCTCCTGCATTGCCCAGTCGTACGATGTGGTGATTACGAACGGACACATCGTCGATGGGACTGGTTCGCCCTGGTACTCGGGAGATATAGGAATTCGAGCTGGGCGGATCGCCGCGATTGGGATCCTCGCGGCATCGCCGCGCAAACGCACAATCGATGCGCACGGAGAAGTTGTCGCGCCCGGTTTCATCGATATGCTGGGCCAATCGGGACGAACGATCCTGGTGGATCCGAGGTTGCCATCGAAAATTTATCAGGGCATCACAACGGAGGTGACGGGCGAAGGCGAATCTGCCGCGCCCTTGAACGATGCCATGATCCAAGCCGGCAAGTTAAATCCAGGTCTGCTGAAGATCACTCCTGACTGGCATACGTTCCGGGAGTATTTCGCGCGGCTGGAAAAACAAGGCATCGGCATCAATTTTTCCAGCTATGTGGGCGCAGCACAGGTCCGCAAAGTTGTATTAGGCGACAAGAACATACAGCCTACCGCGGCCCAGCTCGAACAAATGGAGTCGCTGGTGCGCAACGCAATGCGCGATGGGGCGGTTGGAGTGTCCACGGCGCTTCAATATCCACCTGCACCCTATGCCCAGACGAGTGAACTGATTGCGCTGGCAACCGTCGCTTCGAAGTACGGCGGAATCTATGCAACCCACATGCGGAATGAATCGAACGCTGTTCTGCCAGCGATCAATGAAGCTTTGCGTATCGGCACAGAAGCGCACATTCCGGTCGAAATATGGCATATCAAAGTGGCCGGCAAAGATAACTGGGGTAGGATGCCGCAAGTCGTTGCAAAGATCGACGCCGCTCGTGCCCGCGGGATCGACGTGGCGGCCGATACCTACGCATATACCGCATGGTCGAACGATTTGCCCGCCTTTCTTCCCCCTTGGGCTTTGGACGGCGGAATCGCGAAACTTCTGCAGCGATTGAATGATCCTGCCCTTCGGGCGCGGATACGGAGAGAAATGCTTACACCTTCCACCAACTGGGATAACGAGTGGCAACAAATCACCGGGCCAGAATCGATCTTGATCTGCGGCGTGCAAAACCCAGAGTTATTGCCCTTGCAAGGGAAGACGCTCGCACAAGTAGCAAATGCCTGGGGAGTGGGCCCCATCGATGCACTTTTCGATTTGTTGGTCAAAGACAATGCCTCGACCACCGTGGCTGTCTTCGGTATGTCGGAGCCGGATGTCGTGCTCGCCTTGCGGCAACCGTGGGTGTCCGTCGACACGGACTCGGAGGGCTTATCTTCGGAAGGAATTCTTGGCCAGGGACATCCTCATCCGCGTGCGTATGGGACCTTTCCGCGAATCTTACGCAAGTATGTGCGCGAGCAACATACATTGACCTTGCCGGAAGCGATTCGAAAATTCACCGCACTGCCGGCGCAACGCATGCGGTTTACCGACCGCGGCGTGTTGAAGCAAGGCATGTGGGCGGACATTGTCGTTTTCAACCCGTCTACCATTCGCGATTTGGCAACATATGAGCAACCGAATCAACTTTCCCAGGGAATGGATTATGTGCTGGTCAATGGCGTTCCGGTGATCGATCACGGAAAGATGACCGGGGCACTTCCCGGACAAGTGCTTCGAGGACCAGGTTATGTCCCCGGTTCTTGACGAGAGATGCAGTCCTGTGTGGGATTGCATAAAACAGTCAAATACTGAACTTCGGATGAAGGGTGAACGAAATCATCCCTTAGCTGCCGACGATGGAATGAAAAGGACCCTTCTCGGGATCGTGCAGTCGAGGGCGTGGACTTTGCAAGAATTCCTTTGCTCTCCGCAGTCGGCAGAACATTCCGCATCTGCTGGGAGAGCTTGGGCGTCCCGCAAATGATACCTGGGCAATTGCGCCCAGCAACGGATCCAACTCCATTCGCCAAAGCAATAGATCGCGGGCTGCCCCTGGTTACGAGGCGCAAGTGTTTTTTCCAAGATACTTGTTGGCTGTGGCATTGGACCAACAACACTCCAATCCTGGAGATTTCGATTTTTCCTGCAGGATAGCTACTTAGCCCGTTATTCACTCCACCTGAGTGAAGACAGACGTTTCTTTGTCGCGCCTGGAGCAGATTCCGCGTCTTTCTGTAGCGGGTTTTACACGTCACGCGCAAACTCATTCCAGTGCAGGACGGCGTGTTGTCTCTGCGCTTATTGTTGGGTCCCGAGACCGGCGGTGATCATGGGAAGTCCGGTTACCGGCCAATGGCTTACTTCGGCGTCCACGTTCGGAGCCAGGGCGCTGTCAGCGTTTGCGACTGGCGCGACATCGAGATTCCACCCATCCAGGACGACCAGCGGCGTGTCGCCCTTCAGATCGGTCTCTGCCGCGTCGATGGTTACGGTACGGCTCTCGCCGGGCGCAAGGGAAATGTAGTTATCGGAGTAGAACACCGGCAGCACTCTCTCGCCGGAACTTTTGCGCCGTAGTTGCAGGTGCGCCATTAGCGCCATCGTCTCGCCCGGATTGGTGAGCGTAACGTCGAGCAGTACGCGACCATTCGCGTCATGGCGGGTCACTGTTCCCGTTAGATGCATTACCGGCAGCTGGTCGAGTGGCGTCAGGTCTTCGCCCTGAGAGGGGTTTGGCTTCCAGTAGAGATTCCGAGAAAGTATTTTTTCCGTGGAGTCCCGCAGTTGCAGTCGTACAAAGTACACCGCAGAAAGATCTTCAGGCAGTGGAATCGCGCCCAGATTGATTGCCGTATCCGCCGGCCCGCTTACCGGATAATCACGCTCGAGCGCCGACTTGCCATCCAGGTTCAGAATCGACAAATGCGCTGTGGCTCCGGAGATGGGCTGTGGCCGATTGTTGATGACCTGCAGCTTGCCGTTGGCCTCATTCATCTGAATATGCACCATCTCCGACGCCGACTCCACTGCGAACAACGAGGCGTTTGGCTCCAGGTCGTAGCCGTACAGTTGCCACACGAAACTCGGATGTGCCGGGTTGCTCATCCAGGTGATGACGCCGGTGTCCGGATGAAACAGCATGGCGTTGCGCCCTTCATACATGGCGCGGAACGCCTCGTAGTTCATCATCTGCGCCTTGCGCGCGAAGTCGGCCAGATTCACCACGCGGCCGTACCGTCCGGCCAGCACATACGGATATGTATCGCCGTGCTGCGCGCCCTTGGCCAGGTCATGCTGCGCCCAGTCGTCGTCGATCGTCTCCCAGTCCTTCTGCGGCATCATGGCGTGAATCGACTCAAGCGTCGGCACCGACACACTGCCAGTTTCGGTCTTAAACGGCGCGTCGTATACGTAAAACGCTTGTGGCTCGCGCCAGTAGTACGGTCCGTGCGACACCACACCACGGCCCGCAGTGGAACTGGGTTGGTATAAGCGTACAGGATCCAACTCTGGAATCATCTTGTCTAGAACGCTTGCAATTTCTGGTGGTGGATAGCCTTCATTTCTTGCACACCACAACGCGATTGAAGGATGATTGCGAACTCGCAGGACCTTGTCCTTCACATTCGCGAGATAGGTTTGCAGGTCATCGGGATTCGGCCCGTCACTTGGATTGGGCTGGAAAAATTCATCCCAGACAAGAATGCCGTACTTGTCGCACAGCTCGTAGAAGTCTTCGCCGGTGCTTTGGCCAACCCAGTTGCGGATCATGTTCATGTGCGCCATCTGGTGCAGGTGGATCTCCGCATCCAGTCGGGCGCGGGGAATTCGCTTCATGGCTTCATCCAAGCCCCAGTCGCCGCCGCGGATGAACACAGGCACGCCATTTACTGAAATCGTCAGGTTGTCTGATCCGGGCATTTCATACGTGATCTTGCGGATGCCAAACGTCGTATCCTTCGCATCGGAATTTTTTCCGTGTTGCACAAAATGCAGATGCAACGTGTAGAGATTCTGCGGGCCGTATCCGTTCGGCCACCACAGCTTCGGATTGGTTACATGCAGGGTCGCTGTCGTCTTTGGATCGAATACGACGATTTGCATACTGTGAGGAGAGAGCGTCAGCTTCTTTGAAAATTTCACGTCGCCGAAGCTGCCTTCGAGCTGACCTTTCTGTTGCTTATCCGAAGTATTCTCGACGGTCGTCTTCACGGTCACATCGGCGGAATCGATGCGCGGCAACGGCAGATCGGTAGTTATGTATGGATTTTCGATGAGCACAGGCCCAGACGCCAAAAGCCAGACCTTCTGCCACAGGCCCGTATCGCGATCGGCCACGGCGGGAAGCCAATCCCATCCGATGGTCGACAAAAACGTGGGTCCATCGATCGCCGTGATTCCACCGTTCCGGCCCACTCCATTGGCAATCGTATGTGCATGCGGAACGCCGGGGTGCGGTTGCGGATAAACCTGCACGGCTAGCACTGCAGTCTTACCCGGCTTCACCAGCTTTGTGATATCGAACCGTCCCCGAATGAATGCGCCCTGAATGGAGCCTGCGTGGACTCCATTTACCCACACTTCCGAGCGAAAGTTGGCTCCATCAAAGTGCAGTGCCACTTGACGATGCGCGTATTTCTTCGGTACGGAGAATGTCGTGCGGTACCAGTAGGATGTCTTATTCAGGCTTTCCGGGATGGGACGACTGTTCTCGCCATACAACGGCTCGGGGTACATACCATCGTTCACCAGGCTGGTCAGCACCGTGCCGGGAACTGTTGCCGCCAGCCAATTCTGTGGAATGTAGGTAGCGGAGGAAACGGCGGCACCGGCATCCGACACTTTGGCAGCGTCCTGAAACTGCCAACCAGAGCTAAGTTCGGTCGGACCAGGCAACGGGACCTGCGCATCCACGGGTGTCATTCCAAGGACAAATACCATCCAGCCTGCTACCAACCAGGCGGCCAATTTTATGTGTGTGGACATGTTTCCTCTCTTTGCTGCTGTCAAGGGTAAACGCTTGCGAGTTCAGATAGGAACTCCACATTGAGCCGTGCTTGCAACAAATGTCTCGACAAAAACTATTTCACGGGGCCGCGGCAGATCATCGTTGCGACGTATGCCGCGCCGAAACCGTTGTCGATATTGACGACGGTGACGTTTGGGGAGCATGAATTCAGCATTCCCAGCAGTGCCGCCAAACCTTGAAACGATGCGCCGTAGCCAACGCTGGTGGGGACGGCGATGACCGGAACGCTCACCAATCCTCCGAGCACGCTGGGCAGGGCGCCTTCCATCCCCGCGCAGACGATAATCACACGCGCCTGCTGCAGCGCCTCGCGATGGGCCAGCAGACGATGCAGACCGGCGACGCCGACATCGTAGAACCTGTCGACTTCGCCGCCGAAAACGTCGATCGTCACAGCGGCTTCTTCAGCCACGGGAATATCGCTTGTACCGGCGCAGACGACGGCGATGCGCGGTTGATCCACGTGGGCCGCCTTTTCCCTTTGCTGGAGAGCGATCATTCGAGGAACGGGAAAATATTGTGCGGCGGCGACGCGCTGTTGCACGACGTTGAACGTGGCCGAATCGGCGCGGGTGGCAAGAACATCGACGCCGCTGGCTGCAATGCGTTCAAAAATTTCCGCCACTTGTTCCGGTGTCTTACCGGCGGCAAGGATGACTTCCGGCAGTCCGGTCCGAAGGGACCTGTGGTGGTCGACCTTGGCGAAACCAATGTCTTCAAATGGGAGTCGCGCGAGCTTCGCAGAAGCAGTCTCCAGCGACATGACGCCGTTCTTGACATCTTCGAGCAGGCGCAGCAGCATGTCTTGATCCATGGACGTTCGCTCTCCCTCAGTTATGGATTCGGCGTAGTTTGGTAGATCGCGAGGGCAGACTGCATAACTAGCTTGAGCGGGACAGAATGTTGCTTCGCGCAGCGGCGGCAATCTTCATACTCGGGCGCAGCGTTTACTTCCACACCATTCAACAGGCCGATTTTTATTTTGATTTCGCCCCACTGTGTTTTCACGGCGACAAATTTGCGATCGAGGCAGGCTCGGCGTTCTTCTCGAATGCGCACTCCAAGTGTGCTGGTTTCGCGAAACAGAAGTTGCTGCAACGGTACTACGTGTGCGCGGTCGCACAAAATCGTGATCAGCGTGGCCAGTCTGTCTTTCTTCATGTGTACCGAAGAGCACATGACATCGAGAGCGCCAGCCTGTAAGGCACGCTCTATAAAATTGCCCAAAATTTGAGGGTTCAGATCGTCGACCGCAGTTTCCATCACGACAACGATGTCTGCGGGAATCGACTCAGTTTCATTCGTCTCGCCGAGACTGAGGCGAACGACGTTGGGAAAACGCTTGGGGTTGCGGCTGCCCGCACCGTATCCGATCTTATCCACTCGCATGGCAGGCGACGGGCTGAAGGTGCAATTGAGAGCGCGAACGATGGCCGCGCCGGTGGGCGTGACCATTTCCATCTGAATGCCGGAGGAATATGTGGGCACGCCCTGCAGCAAATCCATCGTTGCAGGCGCGGGAACCGGAAATGTTCCGTGGGCGCATTCCACTGTGCCTCCACCAACGTTCAACGGCGAACAGATCCAGGCCCTGACATTCAGCGCGTGAGCGCCCACCGCGCCAGCCACGATGTCCACAATGGAATCGACAGCGCCGACTTCGTGGAAATGGATGGTCTCGATCGGCACATTGTGAATCTTCGCCTCGGATTCACCGAGCAACTCGAAGGCGCGGATCGCCGTCGCCTTTGCCGCAGCAGCGAGCGGAGCATTTTCGATCAACTTCCGGATGGCGCTGAGGGAGCGGCCGTGATGATGATGCTCGTGATGAGAATGATGATGCGTATGCGTGGAGTTGGCCGCGGCTTCCGCGCTGGTTCCATCGACCAGCACGCGTACTTTGCTGGCGTTGATTCCGCTGCGATCTACCTTTTCGATTTCAAGAGTTGCGCCGATATTCAAGGACGCTACGGTCTCTTCCAACAATTTTGGATCGACGCCGGCATCGACAAGCGCACCCAGAAACATGTCGCCGCTGATTCCCGCAAAGCATTCAAGATAAGCAATTCGCATAAGATTCAAAGTTCCAAGGCTGCCGCTGGTGTAGTGCGATCGATAGCAGATGCGACAAGTCTATTGCAGGTTGATGGAACGAATAGCCTCCACTGGAAGGATGGCATTCATCGAGCCGGAGCGATAGCCCTCGCAGTCCAGCGTGACGTATTTAAAGCCCAGTGTGCGAAAGCCTGCTGTCATCCGGTCTAGGGCTTCCATGTTCAGCGCGCGCGGCATTTCTTCGCGGGCAATTTCAATTCGCACCATCTCTCCGTGATAACGCACGCGGAATTGCCGAAATCCCATCCGATGCAACAACGCTTCGCCGTCTTCCACCTGCTGCAACACTTCTCGGGTGACCGGGCGCCCATATTCGACACGGGAAGAAAGACAGGCCGACGCCGGTTTGTCCCAGATGCGCAATCCCGCCTGCAGCGCCAAGGTGCGAATTTCCTGCTTCGTCAATCCAGCTTCGGTCAACGGGGCCAGTACACCGTGCACGGTTGCAGCTTGCTGGCCAGGACGATACTCGCCGCGGTCGTCGACGTTCATGCCGTACGCCAAATGCCGAAATTTTGATCCGCGATGCGCTTTTTCCATGACGGAAAAGAGCTCGTCTTTGCAATGGAAGCAGCGAGTCGCATCGTTCTTCACATATTCGGGATCGTCCAGTTCCGCAGTCGCCAGAACCTGGATTGGGATCGAATGTTCTTCGGCAAAACGCAAGGCATCCGCAAAGTGCGCGCGCGAAAGACTGGCGGAGTCGGCAAGAACGGCCAGCATGTTATCGCCCAGGACCCGATGGGCCGTGTACGCCAAATACGCCGAGTCGATTCCGCCGGAGTAGGCGACCAGAACGCTGCCTAACTCACGGATGCGGTCTTCGAGGTGCGATTGTTTCTGCGAAAGTTCCATAGCAGTTTCAATTCCCATTTTTAACCTATCCCAACCATCTCGGATTCTGGTATGTCCCGTCAAAATGGTGGGTCGTCTTGTATTCCTCAAACTGGCCGTTTTGCGCGACCGTCGCAGTCTTCGCAAGAATGGCGGCGACCTCTGCATGGCTTAACGGCCTGAAAGTGCGCGCCGTATGCAACGCCTGATCGAGGATCTTCATGCTATCGCAACCGGTGATTACGGTGGTGACTGGCAAATTCATCGCGTACTGCAGACATTCCACCGGCGTTGCCGTATTGCTTTGCAAAATGATTGCATCGCCCATGGGTTTCATGCCCAGTGCGCCAATATTGTGTTTTTTCAGCACCGGTAACACAAGTTTCTGGAAACTTTCAAAGTGGGCATCCATGACGTTTAGCGGCATCTGCACCGCATCGAAGGTAAAGTTGTGCTTGAACGCGACATTCAGCATGTGGAGATGCATCTCTGGACTTTTGTGGCCGGTGAATCCAATGTAACGAATCTTGCCAGCCTGCCTGGCGGCCAGCAAAGCTTCCATGCATCCCCCCGGTGCGAAGACTCGCTCCGGATCGTTCATCCGAATGATTTCGTGGATCTGCAATAGATCTATATGGCCGGTTTGCAAGCGACGCAGAGATTCTTCGATCTGCTGTGTGGCGGCCTGTTTTGTACGGCCGTCGATTTTTGTCATCAAAAACGCTTTGTGCCTGTAGCCATCGCGCAGGGCCTTGCCCATTCGAATTTCGCTGACGCCGTCGTTGTAATCCCAGGCGTTGTCGAGAAAATTCACTCCATTGTCGAGCGCTGTTCGTATGATCCGAATACCGATTGCCTCCGGTACCGCCGGACGACCAATATGATGGCCTCCGACCCCGACCATCGAAAGCCTTTCGCCTGTATGGCCAAGGATTCGATATGGAATGCCATCCTTGGTTTCCGCAAATCCAGATCTGGACAGCACGATAGCAGATGCCGCAGCGGTCTTGATAAATTCGCGACGTTTCATGTTTCTATCTCCAGATCTGTCATCGTCCTGAAAAATCTCATGGATTGAGCGATGCGTCCGCGACCTAGGAGAAGCTAGACATCGTTTCCACGATGAAAGATCGGTTCCACGTCAGATGCCTTGCTTAAGAGCGCATGCTCCTCTTGGGAATCGAGCGGCTTGTATTGTTGCGCGACATCCATAGCCAGGCGGAAATATGCCTCTTCGCCGGGAGGTATGGCCGCGGTGATGGAATGTCCTAATGTATATCGCAGGCCGAGCGATGCCTCGTGGGGAAAATTCGCGGGCTCATACCAGCACTTAGGGTTTGGATGGTCTTTTTTCTCCGAAGTCGGCCATACTGTCTTCGCCATACTCTTGATGGCCAGCATGCCAACGCCTTTTTCCTGTGCCTTCTGAATCACCTGGGGTCCGAAGTTCGCCTGCGACACCAGCACCCAATTGATGGGGAACAGAACCGTATCGAAGGGATATCTGTCCATCGCGGCGACCGCCGTTTCGACCGAATGCGCAGAGAAACCGATGTAGCGAATCTTCCCTTCTTTGCGCGCCGCCTCAAAGGTTTCCATGGCCCCGTTTGGTCCTAGAATTTGATCTAGCTCCGTCATCTTGGTGAGGGCGTGAAACTGATACAGATCGACATGATCGGTCTGCAATAATTTGAGGGACTCTTCCAGCGCAGCGCGCGAGCCGGCCTTGTCGCGCTTGCCCGTCTTGCAGGCCAGAAAGCTTTTTGCGCGGTACGGCGCCAGTGCGGGGCCGAGAAGCTGCTGCGCGTCGCCATAACTGGGGGCAACGTCAAAGTAATTGATGCCGCGATCCACAGCTTCCGCCACAATGCTTTTGGAGGCCGCGGGAGTGCTGTTCATCACCACAATGCCGCCCATCCCAATAATGGAAAGATGAACGTCTGTTTTGCCAAGACGCCGTCGGGCGATGGGGTCGGCATTCTTCAGGGCGTCGGACTTTGCCCACGATGGTGAGAGGCTACCGCTGGTGGCTGCGATGGCAGCGAATGTTCCTTGCTTGATGAAGTCTCGACGTTCCATGGTTCCTCCTTGGCTGGATCTGACCAAAGCGCAGGACGCGCAGAAAGAAATATGATGCCATTGTCTCACGAACAATTTGCGCCGCAGCGCTGCCAGGATTTCAGAATAGTCTGTATCAGGCGGCATTTCTACACGGCCCCGGCAGAGCCAACATGAGATATGAAGTATGATGCAGAAATTTTCTCGACGAACCGATTGGAACCTGGAAAAGACCGCGTACGCAGCGGCGCTGGAACGATTGCGCGCGGGCGGCGGGCCCGTTTTCGACCTGACCGCCTCGAATCCAACAACTTGCGGATTTCACTACGAACGCGCGGGTATCCTACGCGCCCTGAGCCGACCCGAATGCCTGGAATATGCGCCTGATCCGAGAGGGCTTTTGATCGCGCGCACTGCAGTCGCCGAGTATTACGCCGAGGCTACCTCTGCGCAGATTGCGGCTGAGCGGATTTTTCTGACGACAAGCACCAGCGAGGCCTACAGCTACCTGTTTCGACTGCACTGCGATCCGGGCGCGGAAATCCTTATCGCGCAGCCCAGCTATCCTTTATTTGAATTTCTGGCCGACCTCGATGATGTTCGGCTGGTGCCGTATCCTCTGTTTTACGATCACGGATGGCATCTCGACTTGGCAACCTTGATGGCCCGGATCACACCGCGAACGCGTGCCGTCGTCGTGGTCCACCCCAATAATCCAACCGGACACTTCACTTCGCAGGAGGAACGGCGATTGCTTGAAAGTATTTGCCAGGAACACGGATTGGCGCTGATCGTCGATGAAGTGTTTCTGGATTACGCGCTGGATACGGCGGACGCAGGCGAGAATGCGCATGCCAGTTTTTCAACGGGAGAACATCCGGTGCTGACCTATGCGCTCAGCGGCCTGAGCAAGGTCGCTGGATTGCCGCAGATGAAGGCAGCCTGGATTGCCGCATTTGGTCCTGAGCGGTTGTTGGAAGCTGTGATCGCTAGGTTAGAAGTCATTGCGGATACATTTCTCTCGATCAATGCTCCGGTGCAGCACGCAATGCCGTACTTGCTTGCAACACGGAGTGAGGTGCAGCAGCAGATTGTTCAGCGCGTACGCGAAAATCTGGCGACAATGGACCGGCAACTTGCAGGTGCGCCTGCGGTTTCTCGCCTGGCGTTTCAGGGCGGATGGTATGCGGTTCTGCGAGTGCCCGCATTGATGAGCGGCGATGCTCTCGCCATTCGCTTGATGGAGCGAGAGCGGGTCGTTGTGCACCCAGGACACTTTTATGGGTTCGATGGCGATGGATGGATTGTGTTGAGTTTGCTGCCGCCGACGGCTGAGTTTGCCGAGGGAATTGCTCGGTTGATTCGCTCGATTGCCTGACCCGAAGACGGCGCGCTGATGTAATCATGCACCCTTACGAGTTGATCAAGAACGGATTTGTTTCCCGCTCCTCGCCAATTGTGGTCTCAGGTCCATGGCCGGGAATGACGCGTGTGGCATCCGGCAGTGTCAATAACCGTTCCTTCAAGGAGCGCAGAATCTTACGGAGGTCGCCGCCGGGAAGATCGGTGCGGCCAATCGAGCCAGCGAAGAGAGTGTCGCCCGCCAGCAGGAGTTGGGGCGTTGGCAGGTACAGGCAAATGCTGCCTTCTGTATGCCCCGGCGTGTGTAAAACCTTCGCGGGTTCCCCAGCGATGGTCAGGGCCAGCAGGTCGGAGGCGTCGACATCCGGAGCGGACACCTCAGGCACAGGAACTCCCAGCCATCCTGCTTGCATATCCATCATCTTCAGCAGCGGCAGGTCATGTTGGTTCATGTAGATTGGGGCGCCGGTCAGACGTTTTAACCTCACCGCGCCACCCACATGGTCGATGTGCGCGTGGGTAATGATAATCTGCTCCACCGTCAGGTAGTGCTGTTTCAAGACAGATAGAATCGTGTCGATATCCGCACCGGGATCGATAACGGTAGCTCGCCGCGAGATCTCATCCGCGAGAATGCTGCAGTTGCAGGCGAGCGGTCCGACAGGGAAAATCTCATGAATCATAGGAGCGATCAGCGAAGAATGTCGGGTTGAACCGGGAAACCAACCCATTGCCAAAAGGCGCTCACTACAGTGGCTGTCAGTGGAAAGCCTGACGTTTCGCCTCTGGATTCAGTACGTCGGTTGCGCGGCAAGTTATTTGCTGTGTTGACTGCTCTGCGCCGGCGCCGATTGCACTCCCTGCAAAACCGAGTGACCGGTGCTGTGGCGCGCGACCAAAACCGTCAGCGATACCGAAGTAATCGCAAAAATGATGGCTGCCCAGGTGGTCACCTTGGTGAGGATATTGACAGTGCCGCGCGGGCCAAATGCAGTCTGCGAACCCTGCCCGCCAAATGCGCCTGCAAGATCTGCGCCCTTACCCGGCTGCAACAGGATAATTCCGATTAGAACGAAACATACGACGACGTGAAGAACTGTAAAAAGATAGATCATTCGGTCACTTTCGAGTAGAAAACGATGTGCGCAAGGGCGACAAAAACTATGTTTTTGGTGCGGAAGGGGGGACTTGAACCCCCATGCCTTTCGGCGCCACCCCCTCAAGATGGTGTGTCTGCCATTTCACCACTTCCGCGTGCTAACAACTGCTTATTTTTCAATTGTTTATCCGGAAAGCTCTTGAGGGACTGTGGTCGCTGCACCGGATTTTGCACCGACCGTGGACACTTTGCGTTTCCGCAGCCGTAGCTCGTTGCGATCAATCGCCGCCAACCGGACGAAAAGTCTTTGAACGGCGTCGGCCTGTGGGTGCACGCAGCGCATGGTTGTTTTAATGCTATCGTGACCGGCTACGTACTGCAAGGTAAACTCTCTTCCAATACAAGATGAGCCTGAAGGCCGGTATTGATTCCAATACAAGATGAGCCTGAAGGGTCGGTCATGCTGGGATGTGAACATCCGCATGCACGATG
>JAJZCA010000242.1 GCA_021798735.1 Acidobacteriota bacterium
GAGGAAATGACGGTCTATGGAAAAGCCTACGGGAAAAACTCCCTCCGGCTTTCCCTCAGACCTTGGAAATCGAAAGACCGATTTCCACATTCCCTCCGCCCCGACGACTGCCAGTAAGTTCGATTAAACTTTAAAGCCAGAAAGGACAACCCAGCCTACCCTTCTCTATCCTTCAGGCTCATCCTTCGATTGGAAAAGACTCTGGCGCCCTGCTGCCACGCGGCGGCAGCTCCGAACAAGGCGCCATACCAGTCTTCGAGAAACAATCCTTCCCCATTGTTTGCGTCCCAAACAGTATTCAACTCCCCTGTAGAGCCAAGCCTCTGTCCATCGCTCACAAATCGTTGGATATTAAGCAGCGCATCGCCGTTGTTGGGATACACGAGCCGCATGTCATTTACGCTCGGAGCTACCCAGGTTTCCATCCCCGCATCCACATACGGCAGCAGCCACTTGTCGTATCCGCCCGGTTCCGGGCGATACCACCAAGCGACCGCGATCATGTCCCTGGGCAGCGTCTTCACCAGGGCAGGGTCATTCATCGCGATGTCGCCCCAGAAAAGTAATCGCTTGTGCAGGGGCGCGAGGGCGACATAAATTTGCTTGACGAAATCGATATAGACCTTGGCGAGTCCCTCTTTCTCCACAAGCGCCTTGGTCTGTCCCTGGCCAAGGTCGAAGGTTTCGTCGGCCCCTATATGAATAAAGGGTCCGGGGAACATGGCGGCGATTTCGGTGAACCATTGCTTGATCAGATGGATCGATCCTGGCTGCCCGGGGGCCAGCACGCTGCCGTGGGGAGTCTCCGCCACATCGGAATATGTCTCATACATCAGTACATGATGAAGGTGCCCAAAGGCCTCCTGCTCAGGAACGATGGCGACGTGATACTGCCGGGCATAACGGACGAGTTGCTCGACGTCTGTATGCGTCATCGCACCGCCAGGAGGGGCCGCGAGCGGGTTGTTGGTGTACGCCAGGGTGTTCTCAAAGTATGGCGAGTATAGATTGATTTTGTATTCGGACAGCACGCGGAGCTGATGTTCCTGAAAAGCAAGTGTCGGCACTGGACCGCGGGATAGATCGTCATCCAGGCCCCGATATTTCATAGCTGGCCAGTCCCGCACAGTGGCAGCCTGCAACGCGGCATTCCTGCCCTGACCAGCGATCAATTGCTTGATCGTTTGAGCCCCATAATAGATTCCGGCGGCCGTAGCTGCAATATCGTAGGTTGTTGTTCCGTCGGTGACGAGCACATAGCCCTCGTTATGCATCGCTGGCTGAAAGCTGACATGGGCGTGTGCAAGAATGTCGGTTGCCTGCTTGGTTCCCTCACGCATCAGCACGATGTTCACATTGGATTTTCCGCCTTCGCGCGCATCGATGCCGCGATTCCTCAGTGTGTCGACCAAATCCTTGACGGTGAATTTGTCTTCAGGCGCTTCTCCAACTGCCGAGACACTCATTCCTCGATCCAGAGACAGAAGCTTGCCTGCATGAATTTCGCGAGGCATGGGAATCAGCGCTAAACTTGAAGTTGCTACCCTAGGCGCCGCCGACAAATCGCGTTTCTGCGCAGACAATACCGGCTGCGATGTCAGGGAGAGAACGCCCAGTATGCAGGCTGTGGCAAAGCGAAGAGACGCACGGAAAACGAGCCGTTCTGGCAACAGCGGAATCTGGAGCATGTGTTCCTCGATAAAACACGTCTAGCGGCTGCATGCGAGGCTGGCCCCGGGAAGTTTTCCTTGAGCCCACGCATATTCAATCGCCTGTGGAATTTGATCGTGCGTAATGGTAGAGGCCATCCGATCCCGATACGCGCAACAGGGAAACTTCTCTCTTTCCGGGGGGACCCATGACCGCTTGAGAAACGACTGATCGTGCTGCGTCAGCGCTGCCGGCATGAGTTGAAGGCTGATACGCATCATTAGACAGGAATAAGGTGCCTATTGGACTTGCGTTGCTGGAAATATCATGGCATTCCCGGCAGCCTGGCTTGCACGATAAGTGATGCTGGCTGGTGATCCAGCCAGCATCACTTATCCTCGTCGAATATTCCAGCGTTAGAAGTAGAACTTGCCGCCTAGCTGAATTTCGCGGGGATCATGTGAGGCGAGGGCCTGGCCAAAAGCACCATAGTCGGTGTTCGATTGGACATAAGAGAAGCTATTGTGGTTGAACGCGTTAAAGAACTCGCCGCGGAACTGGAACCTCATTCCCCTGACCATATTGATATTCTTGATCGCGGAAAGATCCCAAAGGTTTAATCCGGGGCCAAGCATAATTCCGTTTGGCGAGCTTCCAAAGTGACCGATCGCGTCCTTAAATGAACTGGTAGCAAACCATGCTGTCTGCTTCTTCAGCAGGCGAGGCGGTGCAACGAGGTCCGGACGTGGGGCAATGTCGCTGGGATCGATTTCAATACCGCCCGGATACGTCCCCGCAATACAACCGCTAGTAGCACCGACTGGAGTCTGACAGTCGAAGTTATCAAGCGCCTGGTTTACCGCAAAGGATTGGCCAGAGTCGAATTGGGTAATTCCAGACAGCTCCCAGCCGCCCAGGACATGCCCAACTAATCCGTGCTGCTGCTGGTAGAACGGAAGCATATACACGTAGTTGGCTACGAAAGTCTGCGGTTGATTGAGCGGCGCCGGACCGTAATCCATGTTGGGATCGTACGTATTGTAGGTTTCCGAACCACGATCGGCTCCCTGGTTGGTCAGGGTCCTGCCCCACGTGTACGCAATCCCGATCGTCAGACCGTGTTGCGTGCGATGGTTGGCGGAAACCTGGAGTGAGTTGTAGTTGCTGGTGTATTCAGGAATTCTTGACGCAAACGCAGCATACCCCAAATACGGCACCACAGCGTTGACCCATGCCAACGGATTCGCCTCTCTTTCGGCGAGCGTGGGTTGATTGAGATTTCGTTCCCCTAAAAGATGCCGGCCTAGATTGCCAACATAGGCGATTTCCATCACCGTGTTCGGCATCAATTCATCCTGCATAGACAGGTTGTAGTCGATGTAGGAGGGGTTCTTCATGATCGGAGTCCCTGTGGTGGTCAGGCGGTTCGGGCTGAGAGAAACCACGTTCGGTCCGGTTGGATCATCGAAATTCGTGTTGTTAATCGTCGAGATCTGAGTCAGCGGAGGATTCTGGAACGCATTCTGTTCCCAGATGCCGTTCAGCATGCGGTCGTAGAAGATGCCGAACCCGCCATGAATCGCAATATTCCGATTAAACGATGGGGCATACGCGAAACCGAACCGCGGAGCGAAGTTCGTTTTCGGGTCCGGGTTCACATGAGCGCCATAGGGTGAGCACGTCACAGCCGGAGCTATGGCTTGCGCCAGACTGCAAGCCTTGCCTGTGGGAAAGATAATGCCATTCACGTATGTCGCTGGAATTTGTCCCGAGCCCGGAACAAAATTGCCTGAGTTTGATCCTGGCAATGTGGCATTCGAGCTATCGATGACGGCAGCATTCGCCGGGTTATACAGCAGCGGGTCAAAGTTGTTCAACGTGTTGTTGACATCCGCCGGGGATGGAAAATAGCTATATCGGAGTCCAAGGTTGAGTGTCAGGTTCTGCGACAACTTCCAATCGTCCTGCACGTAGGCTTCAAAGTTGACATAATGCAGATCTGGAATGGTGTCGCGGCTCGCCTGATTGTAGTTGTAGACATTTCCTAACAGGAAGTTCTGAAAACTGAGGAACTGAAAATTGGCGGCGCCGCTGGACGCGTTCTCGGTTTTCAACATTTGCGCAATCGAGGCCCCAGCGCGAATCGTATGCTGGCCGAGGGTAACAGAGAAGTTATCGAAAAAATTCCTGTCCAGGTTGCGCTCCGTGTAGGGAGTGACGCCTGAATTCAATCCTGTTGTGCCATCGAAAAGAGCGATGTTCGGAATGCGACCGTAGGGATCGGTATAGGTGGTGTTGTTCGTCAGTGCTTTTGACACCGTTGGCGATTCCATAATGGCGCTAGGCTCAAAGGTGGAGGAGATGGTCCCCTGGCTGTAGGCGAATTCCGCTTCGTTGACCATGCGCGGAGAAATTGTCCAGGTGAGGTTGCCGACCACGTTCTCTCCGGGAGCGTTGACCGCGGCGCCAGCCACGTTTGGATATTGGGCACCGGCGAAAAGGCCCATTGGAAAATTCTCCGGGGTTTCATCCTGCATAGCGCGCCCAAAGAAGTGCAATTTCTGGCTGATGTTGTAGTCGAACCGGACCAGGTCTTCGCGGGTGTTGTTGAGCGACGAGAAACTAAATGTATACAGGCCATTGGGAGTGTTGGCGGGGAAAGGATCGTACAGGTTGGTCAAATACACGCCCGCGTTCTGGCTGCACCCGTTGATCGTGCTCTGGTTGGTGGTGGGGTTGTAGGTGATGCAACCGGGGTGACCCGGTGGCGTCTGGCTTGTGAGATTCCCCGTAAATACGCCATTCAGCTCATTTGTCGTCGGAGGCTGGACGCTGTCGGTCGACGGCGCACTGACCTTGCGCCATTCTTCCGACCAGAAAAAGAACGTCTTGTTCTTCGCGGTATTGTAGACCTTCGGGACATAGAGAGGGCCGCCAATGGTGAAACCGAAATCGTTGTAGCGCTCGATCGCCCGCGGCGTGATTGGGGTGGTCTGCTTGTTGAAGTAGCTATTGGCGTTAAAAATATTGTTGCGGTCAAACTCATACGCATCGCCGTGGAAGGCGCTGGTGCCGGATTTGGTGGCCACCAGGACCTGTCCGCCGCCGCTGCGACCGAATCCAGCGTCATAGGTGCTTCTTTCCAGGGTAAATTCCTGGATCGCGTCGACGCTTGGTACATTCAGCAGAGTGGCGTTGGAGCCGCTATCGTTGATGTCCGCGCCGTCTACCGTCCAGTTGTTGGCCGTGTCACGCGCGCCGTTGACGGCAACCGCCGAAGTGTTGCTGAGGCCAAAGCCGACTTCGTCCGGCAGCCCGCTGACGACGCCGGGTTGCAAGGTGACCAATTGCTCGAAATTTCGATTGTTCAACTGGAGTTCGCGAACCTGGGTACCGGAGATTGTTCCCGCCAGCGCGCTGGTGGTGGTGTCCAGGCTGACCGCGTTTTGGCTTACGGTCACGGTCTGGCTGGTCGAACCCGGCTTGAGCTTCGCGTTCACGGAGCGTGTTTGCGCCACAAAGAGGACGACATTCTGCGCCGTATACGTCTGAAAACCGGAGGCAGTTACACTGACGGTGTAATTCCCCGCCGGGAGGTTGGTTGCGGTGTAGCTTCCGGCAGCATTTGTCTGGATGGTGCGAACTGCCCCGTTCACGCCGTTTTGGCTGATGGTCACGGTGGCGTTGGGAATGACAGCTCCAGAAACATCCATGGCCGTGCCGTTGATGGTGCCTTGCAGTTCCTGGGCCTTTATCATCGATGGGATGCACAGCAGAAGGGCGGTGAAAATAACGACGAGCGACCTGTATCGTTGCATGTGAAGTGACCTCTTAGAAAGTTTGACAAATTACGGTTGAGCGCTTCGTCGTGCCGCGCTTTAATAGCAATCATTGGCCGCCGCGGCAAACGATTGCAAGTTTATCTCATCTATAAGACTAGGTGTGCGACTAATTGTCAATGAAAAAAATTCGGCGCGCGTTTGACAGTGTTCGCGAATGCGAGCGAGCTATTTTTTTTTGAAATTCCTTAGCCGTGGTA
>JAJZCA010000243.1 GCA_021798735.1 Acidobacteriota bacterium
GATAGCCCACGCCCATCACATAGCGCGGCTTGTCCGCCGGCAACAATGGCAGCGTCGACGCAATCACCGCACGCGTATGTTCCCGCGGTTCGCCCACGCTTAACCCGCCGATGGCATACCCCGGCAGGTCCAGTTCCACCAATCGCTCGGCGGACTCGCGCCGCAGGTCCTCATACATTCCGCCCTGCACAATGCCAAACAGACTGGGCGTCCTGCCGTTGAATTCCGCAAACCAGGGAACTTCCTCCGCATGGGCATAAAAATAATCGCGGCTGCGGCGCGCCCAGCGCAGCGTCAGGTCCAGCGAACTTCGCGCCCGTTCCCGCGTCGCCGGATATTCCGTGCACTCATCGAAGACCATGGCAATGTCCGCGCCCAACGCAAGCTGCACCTCCATCGAATGCTCCGGCGAAAAGAAATGCGACGACCCATCGATGTGCGAACGAAACTCCACGCCCTCTTCCGTCACCTTGCGCAGATGGTTCAGGCTGAACACCTGAAAGCCGCCAGAATCCGTCAGGATGGGATGCGGCCAGCTCATGAATTTGTGCAGCCCGCCCAGGCGGCGAATCCGCTCATGTCCCGGCCGCAGATACAGGTGATACGTATTGCCCAGCAGGATCTGCGTGTTCACCTGTTCCAGCACATTCTGCGGCACCGCCTTCACCGTGGCCGCCGTGCCCACCGGCATAAACATCGGCGTCTCCACCACGCCATGCGGCAGCGTCAGGGTCGCGCGCCGCGCCCTGCCGTGTGTGCTTTGAACGCTGAAGGAAAGCGACATGCTCTCTGCATTGTATGGGGAGCGGGACAAGAATATTCGGGATGAGAATTTGCCTGGGTGCCCCACATCTCGCTTTTGAGATGTGGGATAAAAACGCCGCGGCTATGGCTGGTCGTTATCGACATACGATTTGCAAGTGCTATGACTCATGGGCCCGCCGATTTCCGCGCCGGTCACCGTATACCTGGGCTGCCCGTCCAACTGGTGGATGGCTGCTGTAAACGCCCCTTCCGAATCCGCAAGCCCGATCGGCGGAACCACGTAGTTGATCGTCCCTTTGCCATCGGCCGACTGGACGAACGTGGTTCCGTTTTGAATGTCGAACATCTGGTGATGGCGGTATTCCGAGTAGAAGATGGAATACACCCTGCCCGCGGAGTGATTCGAGCCCGATGTCGCCACGACATAGAGAACTTTCTTGCCTGGATAGGACTTCTCATCCGTCCAGTACCCCAGGCTCAGCGCCGTTCCTGCGGCGGCCGGCAGTTGCTTCTTCGACGCCAGACACGTTGCCGCGTGCAGCAGCAGTGGAGGTGCCTGTTGAGCGCAGGCCGCACCCGTCAGCCCGCTCAATAATAGGAGTGCCACCCAAGCGTTTCTCAAGACGAATACCCCCGGTCGCTGTCAGTGTACCTGAATATAGGAGGGCCACAATACCCTGAAACCCGGGTGCGATGCACCAACCCTCGCGCATGTGCGAAAGGTGGGATGAGAATTTCCGCGCCAAAAAAATATAACCCGGATGCGCCGCGAACATAGCGGCCCACCTGGGCTACCGGCGGGCGCGAAAATTGCCAGCGCGCCCGCGTCACACTACGAGCCGCTCACCCCGGACGAAGAACTGCTCTCCGGCGCGATCGCCAGTTGGAGTTGCGTGCCCTGGCTCAGCTGGATGTTGTTTTTCGTGCTGAGAAAGGTGCCGGATACGTCGCTCTGCACCGCGCTCTTCATCGTGACGTTGCTCAATGCGCCAGGGTCCTGAAGCACTTTCTCGTCGCTGGGAATCAAGCGCGGCTGGATCGGCAAGTACGAGCCGACGCCGCCGCCCGAAGTGTAGACCGCAGCCGGCGGATACGCGCCAAGCAGCGTCGCCTTGATGGGGACCTCCCGGCCATCCTTGAGCCGCGCCTTATTGAAGACGATGCTGATTTCCGATTTGTTCCCACTCCCCGGCTGCACTTGCTCCACGGTGCCCATCAGCATCGTGCCTTTCGGCAGTTCCATTGGCCCTGCCGTTGTCACGTTGGCGGTCAGCTTCGCCATTACCGTTTGCCCCTGCCGGGACGACTCTGTATTCAGCCCTTGCGTCAGTTCCGCATTGGCGCTGACCAGTTTCAAATGCTGCGGCTGGGCTTGCATCGACGCAACCGATATCAGAGCTGCTGCGATTCCCAAAGCATAAGACCGTAGACGATTCATTTTCATTGCACGACTCCTGAGGATGGATTTGCCTTTGACTCGGCATCGTTCGAGGACCCTGCTGCAGATGACTCACTCACCCGCTCGCAATCGCCTCCCTGTTTGATAGACGATTGCAAATCTACGATGGTGCCACATCGTTGGCTGGTCGTTTGCAGCCGATGGAAATGAATGTGCGCCCTTCCCGGCGCAGCTAGACAACCAAAACGCCCGTCGGAGAACGGGCAGAGAACGATTTGATTTCGCGTTTCGCTACGCCTTCCAGCGGCTTGCCTTTCGCAGCCATATCGGCTGCTCCTCCGATTCTGTGATTGAACGGTAAAACTGCGGGAGATTCTGCGAGTGCGTCGGGTTTTCAGGAATCGGCCCCCAGAACGATGCACACCTTTCAAGATTTTGTACGTCTAAGGTGTTGGAGACAATTGAAGTCAATGAACTGTGGCGGCGTCCGCCGCTGCCGGTCAGACTTCACTGCCGCCCGTAATTGTGCAGATAGTGCATTAAGTGCCGCAGGCAAAAACTGAGCGGCTCACTTCAAACTTCCCAAGCGCGGATTCAGTGAATCGTTCCATCGGCGCGCGTACCGGCGATTAGGGCCACGTGCTTGTTCTTAACAGCGTTATATCTTCGTAGACCGTTTTTGATCGGTGGCGGGTTCATGCGCCTCGCCGTCAGCTTGAACAGTGTCGTGCGCCTGCGGTAATCCAGACGCATCTCTCCTGACACACGCCGTACGAACATCACAATTTTGGAAGTATTTCTTAAAGGCGAGGTATTTCTCTACGATGAGGCTCTGGAAACTGTTCCCATTCTTGCTCCTGCTCGTGCCGTCCTTTGCGATGGCTCAGATCGGCCTGTATGGCCAGTTCAGCACCACCAATATCCGTGCCGCAAATGAGCCGGAGATTTACGGAATCACTTTCGGCGGATATAGCGAAAAGAGCTTCAGCCGCCATCTCACATTTCTCAGCGTGGGCCCGGACTTTCGCGTCTCGCTTCAATCCGGAAGCGCCAGCAACAGCAACCCCGGCGGAGAACCGGCGCAATCGTTGATTAGTGTCCAGGGGGGGCCGCGCGTCGCTTTCAAACTGCCTGTCGCGACCCTCCATCCGTATTTTGAAGGTCTGATCGGCGGCGTCGACTCCCAGATTGGCGAGGTGGTCGGCGATACGTACTTTCACAAGGTCGCCGGTTCTCCGCCTGGCACCAACGCGAACGGCGGCATCTCGCTGTCAGGTCAAGCCCTCGGCGGCCTTGACCTGACAGTCCGTCCGCGCGTTGACTGGCGGATCGTCGAGGTTGGCTATGCCAGACTTTTTGGGTCCAGCGGCTCCCCAAGCCTGGGAATCATAACGTTCAGCACCGGCATTGTCGTGCGTCTCCCGTAGACTGCCGGGCGCTCCACCCTTCACCGCTTCATCGAGAAGGGTGGAAGCAAAATTTCGCAACAGAAAAATTCAACCGCGCGGCACGGTCTACTCCCGTACTGTCGCGATCTTCATCGAGAACCGGACCGCGGCCAGGCTCACCAGCAGCGCCAGCGCGCTCCACTCCAGCGCGAGCAGCGTTGAAGCCGCAATCTGCCCGTGCGGCAGCATCGCGAAAAGATTCCCCACCGGCAGCGCGGCCGTCGCGGAACCAACGGAATTGCCGACGCGTGCGCCGCTAAAAATCCACCGCGCAATCATTCCCATGGCCATGGCCACGCTCACGATCAAGCCGGGCAGCGCCCACTTCCACGGAAATGGAATCGGCGCGGGCGCGGCGGCTTCCTGCTGCACCGCCTCCATTACAGAGGCGACAAAGCCGGACGACGGCACGATTTCTTCCCTCTCCATCAACAGTTGATCCAGCTCATCGTCGTTCATGCAGTCTCCTTCGGACACGCGTACGAATGGCTTTCCCGCGCCTCCAGCAACGAGGGCAGCTTGCTCTCCAGCATCTTGCGCCCACGGAACAATCTCGCCTTTAGAGTTCCCTCTGCAATCCCTAATCCTGCGGCGGCGGTGGGAACATCCATTTCCTGAAAATAAAAGCAGATCAACGCCTCGCGATATTTTGCCGGAAGCGTATCCACGACGCGACGCACCGCCCGGTCGCGATCCAAATCTTCCAGGCCGCCGTCAATGGCGCGCGGATCTCTCGGCTCCGCGATATCTTCCAGCGGCATCGCACCTGCGGGAATCCGTCGCAGCTCCGACCGATATAGGTTGGTCGCCAATGCAAACAGCCAAGTGGAAAACGCAGACTCTCCGCGCCATTTCGGCAGCCCGCGATACGCCCGCAGAAACGCTTCCTGCGCCATCTCCTCCGCGCGTCCCCGATCGCGGCAAAATCGATACGCCAGATTGATCAGCGGGCCCTGCCAGCGCCGCACGATGCCCTCAAATGCGGCAATCTCCCCGGCAAGCACTCTGGCTACATCGGCTTGATCTTCGCTGGCGCTGATTCGGCTCACAGTCGGTACGACTCCGCTTCCCTGCCCACGGTTGCGTTTTATTTCTTGCGCTGCCGCCAAAAGAAAATGCAACCGATGATAACTCTAGTCTGTCCCACCCAATAGAACGAGAAATTTCACCACCGTTCGTTTCACAGGAGGACTCCCATGGGACCCGAAGTAGCCGTATTTGTATGGTTAAGCATTGGCAGTATTTGTCTTTTTACCTTCCTTGGTGTGGCGGCATGGACGAGCACGCGAGCCAGGGAGCGCGAGCTCTACTACAAGAATGATTTGTTGAAGAAAATTGCCGAATCGCCCGAAGCCGGCGGCGCCGCTGCGCTGCAGTATTTGCGCGAGCAGCATCGGCTGGCGCAGGAGAAACGGCGTGGAGGTCTGCAGCTCGGCGGCCTGGTCACCGCCGCGGTTGGCGTCGGACTGATGATATTTCTGTTGGCCGTCGTCCATCGCCCGGTGTTCTTTGTCGGGCTGATTCCGCTGCTGATCGGCGCTGTCCTCTTCCTCTATGGACGGTTTATGATGCCCGGTCCAGTGTGGGAAGAAAATCCCTCCGCCATTGAACCGACGCCTCGCTTCTAACGCCGCCCTGCCGTGAAGGAATCTGGGTCCCACCCTTCGCCAGCTTCACATCGAGGGGTGGGCGCCGATCTGAGCCATCACTGCTTACGATTGCGGCGAGGGCGCGACCATTGTCAGGCCATAGCGGCGCATGATCTCTGCCATCTTGGCGCGGTCCGGCGGACCGCCGGCGGCCGCGTTCACCACCTCGGCAGATTCGCGAAAATATTCCGGGCCCAGCACGGCTGGCGAAATCACGCACAGCGACTTCCCATCCTGGCTTCCATTGTTATCGAACCGATGCACCGCGCCGCGCGGGATGCACAGCGCCTGCCCCGGTCCTACCTCGATGGGCTTGCTGTCGACTGTCCACGTCATCACTCCGTCGAGCCCGTAGATGGTCTCCTCGTAGTGGTCGTGGCTGTGCGCGGGCACCGCCAGCCGTTGCGCCCCGGGAACCGT
>JAJZCA010000244.1 GCA_021798735.1 Acidobacteriota bacterium
TCAGAAGATGTTGAAAATCCCAGGCGCAATATTTTGATTGCTACTGTCTTCGTGTGTTTCTTTACTGGAATATTTGGCGGACTTCAAATCTATCTGGCGCAACGCGTGTCCCCTGGTTTTCAAAGCTTCCACAACATTGAAACCGCATTTATGGATGTAACGAGAATCGTGGGAGGGAAGTTCCTTTTCGATGCAATGGCAATTATTTTGATCGTTGCCAGTTTGGGCTCTGGATTGAGCGCTCAAGCGGGAGTATCTCGTCTGCTCTTCGGGATGGGAAGGGACAGGGTGCTGCCGCACAGTGTTTTCGCTCACTTGGACAGCAAACGACACACGCCGGTCTATAGCATTTTGCTGGTAGGGGCATTCGTTTTTATTGGTTCTCTGCTGCTGAACTATGAACGAGCGGCTGAATTGATCAACTTTGGGGCCTTCCTTGCCTTCATGGGGGTGAATGCGGCAGTGATCAAACAGTTTTATTTTGCGCGCAGCCGATCGGAGAGACGCTTCCTGTTGGACGCATTGATCCCTGCACTAGGTTTTTTGTCCTGTCTCATCATCTGGCTGAATCTGCCCACTAAGTCGAAGATCCTAGGATCGCTCTGGTTACTGGTTGGCATTCTCTATGACGGAATCAAGACGCGCGGGTTTAAGTTTGCACCTTCGATCACGAGCCTTGGGGAATTATAAGGAGTTATCAATTGATGACACAAACTGTACAGGAACAAAAGGGGGCCTTCATGGGTACAGCCGGCGTACCGCAATCTAAAAATGTCTCAGCCCGCCCGTTTTCAGGGGCGGCTAACACCAGAGTTCTGTCGATCGATGCACTGCGCGGCTTCGATATGCTTTGGCTAATGCAGGACGGGACCGGATTGGTAATGGCGATAGCTGTTGCGCTCCATCTACCGTTCCGCGGCGTTCTGGCCCATCAACTTGACCATACCCCGTGGGTGGGCTTTACCTGCTGGGATTTTATTGCACCTCTGTTCTTATTTGTCGTCGGTCTAAGCCTGCCATTCGCGATCAGTCGCCGCGTGGCCCAGGGTGAACGAAGAACCGTACTGTTTCGCCATATAGCGAAACGCACAGTCGTGCTGATATTGCTGGGGTTGGTCTACAACGGCATTTTGCAGCTAAATTTTACCGATTTCAGGTACACAGGAGTTCTACAGCGAATCGGGCTGTCCTATTTTTTTGCGGCAGTGATCACGCTGAGATGCCGGATTCGGACTCAAGTGCTCTGGACCGCTATTTTGCTCCTGGGCTATTGGGCGATGATGGCGCTTATTCCCGTACCCGGGTTCGGGCATGGAGTCTATACCCAGGCTGGGAATCTGGAGGGCTATCTCGACCGGCTATTTTTACCCGGCAAGTTCTGTTGCTACGTGTTTGGAGACAATGAAGGATATCTAAGTACGATTCCTTCCATAGCTACGGTAATGTTCGGGGTGTTATGCGGGCATCTGGTCCGATCCTCTCTGACGAATGCCAGAAAACTGCAGGTGTTGGTGGGCGGAGGGATCGCCAGCCTCGCCGGTGGTCTCCTCTGGGGGATGACTTTTCCCATTATTACCCGGCTATGGACGAGCTCGTACACCTTGTATGCCAACGGCTGGGCCATGCTGTTGTTCGCGCTGTTTTACTGGATCATCGATGTTCGGGGGTATCGGAAGTGGGCGTTTCCGCTGGTCGTTATCGGTATGAATGCAATTACGATCTATCTGCTACAGAATCTGTTCGACTTCAGCCAGGTCTCAAACATTTTTGTTGGAGGACTGGCGAACCACGCTGGAGCCTATCGAGTTCTCGTGACAGGTTCTGGAATTGTACTTGCGGAATGGCTGTTCCTTTATTTTCTATATCGACAGAAGATATTTCTCAAAGCTTGATCCAGACTCGCTGAAATCCCCCGGGTCCAATTCACGGGACCTGGGATGAAACTACCCGACTGTCTGCTTCCCAAGCTTTAACCGATCGATGTCGCCATCTAAGAAATATCGCATGGTCAAAAGGAGCAGAATGCCTGCCACCGCATACAAGGTTGCAGACAGGGCGATCACGTTCCCCAGAGTTACATGCACCGCAAGAAAACCGACCAGTATCGGAGCGATTCCCCCGCCCAGCAACCAACCCACACAATTCATCAACCCGCTCACGGTCCCTCTGCTCTCTACTGGCACCACGTCGAACGCGGAGGCGAAGATATTCGAGTCGTACATGCCTTTGAAGAATCCCCAGCAAATCAGCGCGACAATCACCAGCATCAGAGAACCGCTGAGTCCGCAGAGTACAACAAAGGGCACTCCGGCAAGGGCCCCAGCACATTGCACCCATACCCGACCGCGACGGCTTCGCTCTGCCAACCTGTCCGCCAGATAACCCCCGCAGACTGAGCCTCCCATGCTGGCGACTTGTGGATATACCGCCGCATCGAAGGCCGCCATCGAGAGACTGAGATGGAATCGGGAATATAGATACATCGGCATCCAGGCCAGAAGCACCATGGCGACAAAATTGGCGCACGCGAACACTGCAGTCAGCGACAATAGAGACTTGATCCCGAGTAGGGAGTTAATGACACGGAATGAAAGAGGCATCAAGGGAAGTGGCGCTGTAAGTTGGCCCGCGTCGGATTCGAGATCCGCACTTCCGCGCACCGGCTCGCGCAGCACACGAATCAACGCCAGACCCAGCAGGCAACCAAGTGCGCCAAAGACAAATAGGGCAGAGCGCCAGCCATGCCGCTGAGCCATCAGACCGGCCCAATATCCGCCTCCCACGGTCCCCGCATAGACGCTAGTCTGTAGAATTCCCATGGCCCGCGAACGGGTGTGCTTGCCGTGGTAATCGCTGATCATCGACAGTGCGGCGGGATAATAAATGCATTCACCAATCCCTTCCGCGGCGCGAAAGATAAGCAGCTGAAAAAAGTCTCGCGATAGCGCCGACAGCACGCAGACCACGCTCCACAACTCCAATCCGCCCAATACCGCAGTCTTGCGGCGAATCCTGTCGACGAGAAATCCGGCGAACGGCCCTCCAAGTCCGTACACCACGGCGAAAGAGGAACCTAACAGGCCCAGTTGCACGGTAGTGAGCTTCATTTGTTTTTGCAATAAGGGAAAAATTGAAAAGAATGCCTGTCGGTCGGCGTAGCTAAAAAAGCAAACCAGCCAAAGCAACAGGACGACTGCCCAGCGGTAGATAATCGACGCCTCTGGAAGCGTTCCTTGCAAACCTAGGTTGGAACCATTGCGCGATAAAACTTTCATAGTGGATTGGCGCGAAGTCGAAGATCGCCGTTGGTGACAAGATCATCGGCAGATTGAGAACGTGCATCCAGGACCATCCAACTCCTGGCAGCACCGCCAGCCTTTCCGTCTGTAAAATTGTAGTCGGTGAAATGTCTACGGCTCTTTGTTCAATACAAAATACTCGTGTCGGTTGAGGATTCGAGGAAGCCAAGGGGCTGTAAAATCTGTTGGGCTCCCAGACGCATCAATCCAAGCTCCGTTACGGACTGGAAGACTTGAAAGCCTTGTTGATGGTAGCGTAGTACGTCTTCAGCGCTGACTGCAGGGCGTCCGAGAAATTTATGATGACGATGCGCGGCTGTCTGGATGGTTTCGATCGCCTCCTGCAGCTTCGGCTCATTCTGTCGGCCGCGCAGCCCGAGCGAAAAGGAGAGATCGCTGGTCCCGATAAAGAGGACGTCGACGCCCGGAGTGGCGGCGATTGCATCGATGTGGAGCAGCGCCCGCTCCTCCTCAATCACGCACACGGTTAACATGTGTGCGTCCGCAGAATCGTAGTAGTTCCCCGGCTCAGGCCATGTCGAGGCTGCCAGGCCCGCGCCCGATCCGCGTAGACCGGCTGGCGGATAGCGACAGGAAAGAGCGGCAGAGCGAGCCAATTCGGGATCGGAGACAAAAGGAAAAATGACGCCGCTGACTCCCTGATCGAGCACTCGCTTGGCTGTCCACAGAGCCGCCACCGGTACGCGAGCAAAGACCGAGGCTTGAAGACTACACGTCGCCAGAACGATTCCACGCAGCGTTTCCAGCGACACTGGGGAGTGTTCCATCTCCACCCACAAAAAATGGAACCCGAGCTTGGCGCCGAGTACCGCAGTTTCCAGGTTGCTGCTGGTAATCGTCAGTCCAACAATAAATTCACCGGCAGCAAGTCGCGCACGTAGCGAGTTATTGTGCCGGTCTTCTTTTTCGGCATTTTCCTTGGAGTTTTCAATATCTCCCATATCAGGCGGGCTCCGTTGCAGGAATTGGGATCAGCCAAACTTCTGCCACTTGGCAGCCTCTTCCGTTACCTCCCAGCCCCGGTTCGCGTGCCCATGACAGCTTCAGTTCTCCGCTCGATGTGGCACTTTGTGGAATGGCGAAATCCTGTGGTGAAGGCGGCCAGGAGCGCAGTATGTAAGGATGGATCTCAAGGACATCGTTGGCCATCAAGCGAAGCTTTATCTGCGGCGCATCGCCCGAATATACTACCCGCAAGCGATATCGTGCCTGTCTATCCAGTCTTGGATAATGCAGGACGAGAGGGGTATCGTACAAGGTTTCTGCCCAACATTTCCAAGCCATCGGGGCCTTGTCCTGGAGCGTGTCCGGATAGTTGAAGTTGATCCGTGCCGAGGTCCGGGAATCGGGGTCCTTCAAGCTTCCCGGATCTGTTACCAAATGCGGGCGATTGGACACATTTCCCAACTCGTCGTAAAAACCACCCGGGCCGGGGTCGGTGCGGAACAACAATGCATGAATCGCTGCAACCTGTGCCATCGGACCGGCCATCTTGAGGATTTCCAGGATCTGTCCACGCATCCAGGTTGTATCGCTCACCGGAGTATCGAGCGTATCCAGATTTGCCCCTCGCTCCACAGCCTCGCCCTGATAGCGCTCGACGGCAAGTTGCATTCGGATGCTTTGAAACAGTGCCGCTGCCAGCTCGCCGACGCGCGTACGCAACTCGCCCGCTGTGGGCTGTGCGATCGTATCTTCGAGAATGGCCTGCGCCCTGGCAAGCAATGGTTCCGGGGTCAGACCATTCGGCGGCATAGTAGCCGGGGGACTTCCAATACTTAATGGTACTGAGCCCCAGCCAATTTCCAGCGCACGTTCCAGATGGGCGCGCGCCTGCTGCACAGACGCCGTTTCGACCAGCAAGCGACGGCGCACATATGTGTCGAAGTACGCGCGATAGAGCGCCTGCTGAAACCTCCAGTTCTGCATCACAGCAGGAGAACAAGTTCGCTCCATGTCCTGGAAACGTTCCAGCGTAATCTCCACGCCACTATTGGTCGCCAGCGGTCCTTGCCAATTCGACTCCAAATGCAGCAACCCTTGTGCGAAGCCTTGCGCCTGCTGCGTTCCAAGAAAGTAATGCGCAAAATCACGGAGCATGTCCGCGACCGACTGCCTTGAGTCCCACCCCAGCGCGCTCCAGACAAATTTATTCACATCGTCATTGCAGCCTTCGGAATATGTGATGAAGCCGACTGTATCCGGCAGGGTGCGCCGCAGGATATTCGCCTCGCCTATCGGACGTGGGTTGATGACTTCCCGCCCTTCGGTCAACGCAAAAGCCACATCCCAGCTTGGCACAGGATATTGGCATTCCAAACTGTGCGTAATATCG
>JAJZCA010000245.1 GCA_021798735.1 Acidobacteriota bacterium
CGTGGGGGATGGTTGGGCCTGCGCCTTCAAAATTGAATCGCACAACCATCCGTCGTATATCGAGCCCTATCAAGGCGCAGCCACGGGCGTGGGCGGAATTTTGCGCGACATCTTTACCATGGGTGCGCGGCCGCTGGCGGTAATGGATTCGTTGCGGTTTGGGCCGATTGTGCCCGAGGATTCGAGAGACGGGAAGAATTCGACTCCGACCGCTCTGCTGAACAAGAACCACCAGATTTTGGAAGGCGTGGTCAGCGGCATCGCCGGCTACGGGAATTGTTTTGGCGTGCCGAACCTGGGTGGCGAAACTCGCTTCGAGCCGTGCTATTCCGGCAACCCGCTGGTGAATGCGTTTGCGCTGGGCATGGTACGCAAGGACGAGATTTTTTACGGCAAGGCAACGGGCGTCGGTAACCCCGTGCTGTACGTAGGCGCGAAGACGGGGCGCGATGGAATTCACGGTGCCACCATGGCCAGCGAAGAGTTCCACGAGGGCTCCGAACAGAAGCGCCCGAATGTGCAGATGGGCGATCCGTTCATGGAGAAGCTGCTGCTGGAGGCCTGTCTGGAGGCGATGCAGACCGGCGCCATTGTTGGCATTCAGGACATGGGTGCAGCCGGGCTGACGTCTTCTTCGTGCGAGATGGGCGGTCGCGGCGGGGTTGGAATTGAGATGGAACTCGATCGGGTTCCGCAACGCGAAACCGGCATGACAGCGTACGAAATGATGCTTTCCGAATCGCAGGAGCGCATGTTGCTGGTGGCCGACAAGGGTCGCGAAGAGGAAGTTACGCGGGTCTTCGCCAAGTGGGGACTGGACGCGGTGACAGTGGGCACGGTGATCGCTGAATCACGGCTGCGCATCCTGCACCATGGCGAGCTGGTCGCGGACATTCCCAATGCGTCCTTAACGGATGAAGCGCCTCGATACCATCGGCCGATTGGGACGTGGAAAGCTCCGGTACCGAGTGAGCCTTCGGCGGAAATTTTGAAGCAGTTGCAGGCGAAGCGCGACTTGACCGCTGACCTGAAGAAACTGTTGGCGTCTTCGAATATATGCGATAAGCGGTGGGTGTTTGAGCAGTACGACACCATGGTGCAGACCAATACTGCACAGGGTCCAGGCGGAGAAGCCGGCGTGATGCGGTTGAAAGGCACGCAGCGCGGGCTGGCGATGGCGCTCGACGGCAACAGCCGGTGGTGCTATCTCGATCCAAAACTGGGAGCGGCCCATGCGGTTGCGGAAGCCGCGCGCAAAGTAGCTTGCACCGGGGCGACGCCGATTGCGGCGACGAATTGTTTGAACTTCGGCAACCCGGAAAAGCCCGAAATCATGGCGCAGCTTTCGAGTGCGATTGACGGCATTGCGGAAGCTTGTACGGCGCTGGGTACGCCGATCACGGGCGGCAATGTTTCTCTCTACAACGAGACCAAAGGGGAAGCAATTTATCCTTCGCCTGTGGTTGGGATCGTGGGGATTCTGGAGGACGTTTCGAAGACCGTGCCGGCGGATTTTCAGCAAGTGGGCGATGTGGTTTTGCTGCTCGCCTATCCTATTGTTCTTCCTTCGGAAGAAGGGCTTCTGCGAGAATTCGGTTCCTCGGAATATGCGAAAACAATTCTCGGCGAACTATGGGGAAATCCTCCGCTGTTACATCTGCCCTTCGAAGCGGATTTGCAGAAATGCTTGGCAAAGTTGGCCGACGCTGGATTGCTGCACTCCGCACGCGACATTTCGGATGGTGGCATTGCGGTCGCGCTGGCGGAGGGATGCTTCGCGCATCAACTTGGAGCGCGCGTGGAAGTGCCGGGCCGCCTGTCAGGCACTCCCATGGCCTGCGTTCTTTTCGCCGAACATGCCAGCGAGGTGCTGATTTCCTGCGCTGCCGAACATGTGGAGAAAGTAAAAGCCGTTGTCGATGACTACGGTGACGTTACGGCGATTCCTCTCGGCTCGACGATCGCCGATCGATTCGAGATCGGCGTTGGCGATGAGCGGGTGATTTCTGAATCCATTGCGAACCTATTTGAGCGGTGGCGTCGTGGCTTGCCCGATGCGCTGGAGTCTACATTTCATCGCGAAAGTTCCGCGATGGATCAGGCATAATGAACGCATACAACGCTTCGATGGATCCGATGCCCATTCCCGAGCATGACCCCCTTCCATTCGACAAACTCCGCGAGGAGTGCGGTGTCGTGGCCATTCACAATCACCCGGATGCCGCGCGCCAGGCGTATCTGGCGCTCTACTCGCTGCAGCATCGCGGGCAGGAATCTGCAGGCATTGCTACGGCGGACTACGAAAATCTGTGGAACATCAAGGGCATGGGCCTGGTGGCAGAAATCTTTACCGACGATGTTCTGGCCAAGCTGCCGGGTTCCTTAGCCATCGGTCATACGCGATATTCCACCACTGGCGACTCGGCGCTGTTGAATGCGCAACCGATCCGCGTGGACTCGACCAAGGGATTGATCGCCATTGCCCACAATGGAAACCTGGTGCATCTCGGCAACCTGCGGACGCAACTGGAACGCGAGGGCGCTATTTTCCAGACCACCAGCGACTCGGAAATTATTGTGCAGCTGATCGCGCACTCGAAAGAGCCGACGCTGATCGACGCTATCGCCGACTCCTTGCGCCAGGTGGAGGGGGCCTTTTCCATTGTGATGATGACGCGGGATCGGATCTTTGCCGCCCGCGATCCACGGGGGTTTCGCCCGCTTTCCATGGGGCGCATCGCCAACGCCGACGGCACCGAGACGATTGTGTTCGCGTCGGAAACCTGTGCCTTCGACCTGCTGCGGGCCACTTACGATCGCGAAGTGAAGCCGGGCGAGCTGGTGATGGTTTCGCGCGAGGGCGTCACGTGCCGCCAATTTTCCAGCGGAGTTCCGCAGGCGAGCTGCGTATTTGAGCATGTTTATTTTTCGCGTCCCGACAGCAAAGTGTTTGGCCGGTGGGTGCAGGAAAGCCGTGAGGAGATGGGGCGTCAGCTTGTGCGCGAATCCAGCGTGGAGGCGGATCTGGTTGTCCCGGTGCCAGACTCCGGCGTCACCGCCGCCATTGGCTATGCTGCGGAAAGTGGCATTCCATTTCGTTTCGGCCTGATTCGCAATCATTATGTGGGCCGCACCTTTATTGAGCCGGAACAGCGCGTGCGCGATTTCGGCGTCAAGTTGAAACTGAATCCGGTGCGGAATCTGCTGGAAGGCAAGCGAGTGATTTTGATTGACGATTCCATCATCCGCGGCACCACCAGTCGAAAAATTGTGCGCATGGTTCGCGGCGCGGGTGCGACAGAAGTTCATCTTCGCATCAGTTGTCCGCCGACCACGTCGCCCTGCTTCTATGGCGTCGATACACCCAGCAAACGGGAGTTGATTGCCGCCAACCAGTCGGTGCAGGAGATTTGCGAATTTATTGAAGCAGATTCTCTTGCGTATCTTTCGCTGGACGGTCTGCTGCACGCCTGCGATGGAGCAGACGGCAAGCGCTACTGCACCGCGTGTTACACCGGCATATATCCAACGCAATGGGTGGACGTCGAAGATATTCTGCCCGCGCCTGCTGTTGAGGTATGAACATTCAAATTCGGGAGTTTCAATCCGGAGATGAAATCGTTTTCCGCGCTCTGAACGAAGCATGGATTACCGCATACTTTAAGTTGGAAGACGAAGACGTTGTGACTCTGGGCGATCCGCAACTGCACATTCTGGACGCTGGCGGTCATATCTATTTCGCCGTGCATTCGCAAAGCAGCGAAGTGATTGGCTGCTGTGCCCTGCTGGCGTTGGAAGAACGCTGCTTTGAAGTGGCCAAGATGGCGATTGCCGAGCCATACCGTGGGCAGGGAATGGGAAGACAACTGCTGCGCGGTACGATTGCTGCCGCCCGAAACCTGGGAGCGCGACGACTCTATCTGGTGACGCATCACTCCCTGAAGAACGCCATTAAATTGTACGAGTCGGAAGGCTTTGTGTACCTTCGATCTGAAGATGCACCGCCTTCTCCCTATGCACGCGCGACCGTCTTTATGGAGAAGTACCTGTAGTGCCTACGAGCGGTTTACATATAGCAGATTCAAGGTTGCTGTACCCGTAATGCCCGTCATCCTGAGAGGAGCGAAGTATCCAGAAGGTGATAGCGGGGCTTACAGAACGAATATATTCTGGATTCTTCGCTTGGTCGCTGCCGCGGCCTTCGTTCAGAATGACTCCCATGAACATTTGGCTGTGATAAATTATGAGCTCGCTCTCAACCGAGATCGAAGAATAAAAGCTCTGCGTTCGTTAGAGCTTCTATCTGGATGAATGCCTCCCCGTCAATGGCCAGCCCGTCACCAGCGTGTAGGGTCTTCCCATTCACGTTCACGTCGCCAGCGGCCACCTGCACCCAGCCGCGATTGCCGGTCAGTTGCTGATCTACGGTTGTCCCAGCGTCGAGTTTGCCCGCATGCACCTCCGCATCGCTGCGTATTAAGAACGACCCGCTACGGCCATCGCGCGAGGCGATCAAATGCAGGCGGTTCGGCTGATTCTCGATGGGGAAAGCCTTCTGCTCATATTTCGGATCCAGTCCTTTCCGGTTCGGCAGCAACCAGATTTGCAGCATGTGCGTCGTCTCTGTCGCAGACGGATTGGCTTCACTGTGGCGGATGCCGGTGCCGGCGGACATGAACTGCACTTCCCCATGGCGGATTACACCGCCGGATCCAAGCGAATCTTTATGGCCAAGCTCTCCGTTGAGCACGTACGAAAGTATCTCCATGTCCTGATGCGGGTGCGTGCCGAAGCCCATGCCGGGCGCGATGAAGTCTTCATTGATCACGCGCAAGGAGCGGAAACCCATGTGCGCGGGGTCGTAGTAATTGGCAAAGGAGAAAGTCAAGTGCGTGTCGAGCCAGCCATGGTTGGCGTGGCCACGATCCTCGTTTAAACGAATATATAGCATCGAAAATACCTTTCAATATTCGTTTGTTTAGATGGAAGAAGATCAAAAAGGATTCATCGGGATAGGGAAGGCGCAAAGGAAGATAACGTAGGAAGGTATAACGCCCACGCAACGGCTTCGCCGGGGGGCAGCGAAGCCGTTGTGCCATGATGCCGCAAGCGGCTGAACAGCAATGCCCAGGGCTACGCGTGTACGGCAGTCGTTACCGCAGGCTTTGCCGCATCGTTTCCCTTGGATTCTGATGCAGCCGGCTTGCGAATATCGATGCCACCCTTGAAAAAGGCGCCATCCTCAATACTGATGCGTTGCGCAACCACATCGCCAGTCAGGGAGCCCTCATTGCGGATGTCGACACGGTCGCTGGCGTTGATATTGCCATTGACCTTGCCAAGAACGACGACTTCGCGGGCAGAGATGTTCGCGGCGACATGGCCGTTGCGGCCCACTACGACGCGATTTCCCGGCAGGTTGACGGAGCCTTCGACGTGACCGTCAATGTAGAGTCCCTCGCTGCCAGTGATTTCACCTTTGATTGTGAGGGATTTGCCGATGGTCGCCTGTTCGGTAGTGGAACTAATGGACGGGGTTGGGTTGGGACGCTGCGCCACCGGCTCTGGGCTCAGCGGGGCAGGACTTTGCGGACGGATCGGGTCCGAAGGAGAAGTGGGGCTATTGCCGGGCTGGTTCGGTTTCCACAT